>CAZNML010000041.1:0-16623 GCA_964574275.1 uncultured Thiosulfatimonas sp.
CTTGAAGATTGGGGACGTCGTCAACTTGCTTACCTTATCAATAAGGTACACAAGGCACACTACATTCTAATGAATATCGAGTGCTCACAAGAGACTCTTGATGAATTAGATAACGCTTTCTACTACAACGATGCTGTTTTACGTAGCATGTTCGTTAAGAAGAAAGAAGCGATTACTGAACCATCTGTAATGGCTGGTGCAAAAGAGTCTAAAGGAGACAAGTAATGGCTAGAGGATTTGGAAGAAAAAAATTCTGTCGTTTTACTGTTGATGGCGTTAAAGAGATCGATTACAAAGATTTAGATACTTTGAAATCTTACATCACTGAAACAGGTAAGATTGTTCCTAGTCGTATTACTGGAACAAGTGCTAAGTATCAGCGCCAATTAGCATCTGCAATCAAGCGCGCGCGCTACATTGCATTGTTGCCATATACTGATCAACACAAATAATTATTGAAGAATCAGAAATAGTAGGTAGCCAATGTTAGGACTCGCTAATTTTGTCATGAAAGGGCCGAATCAGGCTCTGATTGCAGCGGTTTTACTTTCGGCACTGACAGTTTGGATTGCACCACTCGGTTTACTGGTTGGTGCAATTATCGCCCTGGTTACCCTCCGTGTGGGTGTAACAGAGGGCTTTAAAGTACTCTTATGGAGTGTTTTGGCAAATGTCGGCTTAACCGTCGTCTTAACCGGTAGTTATCTACCGGCATGGATTTCAGTAATGGAATACATGTTGCCAATCTGGCTGATGGCAGTGGTCTTGAGAAAGACCAACTCCTTGGCTTTAGCATTACAACTGGCAATGATCATGGTTGGACTGGGTGTTATCGGATTGCATCTGATAGTACCAAGCCCGGCTGATTGGTGGTTAAGCCTGTTTAATCAACAGATCAAACCGCTGTTGGATGAGTCTCAAGTGGATTATCAGCTTGAGGGCATTCAGGAGCTGGCAAAAATGTTAACCATGTTATTGGCTAGCTTTGCTTTGATTTTGTGGTTTTCAATTTTGTTAATCGCACGTTGGTGGCAGGGTAGCCTCTATAATCCAGGACAATTTCAGACTGATTTTTATCAGTTTGCATTACCAAAAAATGTCGCTTATTTAGCGATCTTACTGGCTGTTTTAGGCTTGGTATTTGGTCATGAGTCCGGGTTGATTTTCGATCTGTCAGGGGTAATGATTGCCGGTTTGATGTTTCAGGGCCTTGCCATTGCACATCAGACCGTTGCAGTTAAGAAGCTCCATAATGCTTGGTTAGTGTCACTTTATGTTGCACTGTTTCTGTTTCCTCAGGTAATGCTGATACTCGCTACCATTGGCTTATTGGACATCTGGTCCGATTTTAGAAGCCGATGGGTGCAAGAATAAATTTAGAGGTCTAACTATGAATGTTATTCTGCTTGAAAAAGTACAAAACTTAGGACAATTAGGTGACCAGGTTTCAGTTAAAGCTGGATTTGCACGTAACTTCCTAATTCCACAAGGAAAAGCAAAAGCAGCAACTAAAGAAAACGTTGCAGAATTTGAAAAAGTTCGTGCTGAGCTAGAAAAAGAAGCAGCTGCTCAACTAGCGGTTGCAGAAGGTGTATACGAAAACCTAAACGGACAAGTTATTGCGATCGAAGCAGTAGCGGGTGACGAAGGTAAACTATTCGGTTCAATCGGTACTCAAGACATCTCTGATGCATTAGCAGCAGCTGGTTTTGAAGTTGCTCGCCGTGATGTTCGTATGCCAGAAGGTGCGCTACGTCACGTAGGTACTTATGAAATTGACGTTCAACTGCACACAGATGTAGTTGCTTCAATTACTGTAGATGTTAAGGCTATCGAAGAGTAATTATTACTTTTAGACAGTTTTTAGCTATCAAGAGCGGTGTCATTGTTAATGGCACCGCTTTTTTTATGTCCGTTTTTTCTCCATTCGGTGCGGGCATTAAATTGCTCAGGCCTCCTGTAAAACCCCCAGTATTCCGCTATAATAAATCTCCTTTAAAAAATTAGAACTTTGTTCATTATGCCTGCGCAACTCCAAAAGCAATCACATTCCAATACCGCTGAAAATCTTTTTAAGGTTCCGCCTCATTCCATTGATGCTGAGCAGTCCGTATTGGGTGGTCTAATGCTATCGAATGAGGTATTTGATGATGTGGTGGTGATTGTCAATGAGGGCGATTTTTATACGCAGCAGCATAAAGCCATTTTTTCCTCGATTTTTGAGCTGAGCCGTAATAATAAACCGTTTGACCTGGTCACTGTGGTAGAGCACCTGAGCTCAACCGGTCAATTGGAGTTGGCGGGGGATAAGGAGTATCTGGCCGAACTGGTAAAGAACACACCTGGTGCGGCCAATATCCTCTACTATTCAGGCATAGTGCGTGATAAATCCATTCTGCGCGGACTGATTCAAGCCAGCAATGAGGTCTCAGAGACCGCCTATTTTCCAAACGGTAAAGATATCCGTGAAGTATTGGATGTGGCCGAATCGAAAATCATGTCGATTGCTGAGCATGGTGAGGGTAAAGAGCGCCAGTATAAAACCATGGATTTTCTGCTGGAAGCGGCCATCAATAAGATCGATGAACTTTTCAATACCGAAGGAACCATTACCGGTGAGGAGACGCACCTTACCGAGTTTGATGAAATCACCTCCGGACTGCAGAAGGGCGACCTGATTATAGTAGCGGGGCGCCCGTCGATGGGTAAAACCACCTTCTCGATGAATATGGCAGAGAACATTGCCACCAAAAACAGTACCCCGGTGGCGGTGTTCAGTATGGAGATGCCGGGTGAGGCTCTGGCGATGCGTATGATCAGCTCCATTGGACGCATCGATGCTGGACGTATGCGTACCGGTAAGCTGGAGACGGAGGATTGGCCTAAGCTGAATAAGGCGATCAATGTACTGTCTCAGGCCAAGGTTTATATTGATGATACGCCGGCACTGATGATTACCGAACTGCGTGCCCGTGCACGACGTATCGATAAGGATATCCGTGACCTGCAACGCAAAGAGGCGGTGCAAGCTGGAGTTGAAGATCCGGACTCTCAGGTGACGGGTCTGGGCTTAGTGGTGGTGGATTATCTGCAATTGATGCGTGGTTCGGCAGGCGCAGAGAACCGTGTGAACGAGATCTCTGAAATATCTCGTGGTTTGAAGGCGCTGGCCAAAGAGCTTAATATTCCAGTGATTGCACTGTCGCAGCTGAACCGTAGTCTCGAACAACGCCCTAATAAACGTCCGGTCATGTCCGACCTGCGTGAATCGGGAGCGATTGAGCAGGATGCCGATTTGATTATCTTTATCTACCGTGATCAGGTTTACAACCCGGAGAGTGAAGATCAGGGCATTGCGGAAATTATCCTTGGTAAGCATCGTAACGGTTCCCTGGGTACGGTTAGATTGACCTTTATTGGTGAGTACACCCGTTTTGAAAACCATGCGGCCTATGCGCCTGAAGACGCGCAGTACTAAATAGGCATCTACAGCATGTATCGACCGACAAAAGCCTATATCCATCTACCTGCTTTGCACCATAACTTACAGGTGGTCAAGTCCATAGCCCCAGACAGTAAAGTATTGGCAGTGATTAAGGCCAATGGCTACGGCCACGGTATTAGCCGGGTCGCGCATCATTTGAGTTCGGCGGATGGTTTTGGTGTAGCCTCGATCGATGAAGCGATGATTTTAAGACAGAAAGGTTTCTTACACCGTATTCTGTTACTGGAAGGCCTGTTTTCTGCCACGGAACTGGCTCTAGTCTACCAACACCGCTTGGATCTGGTAATTCATTCACAGCACCAACTGGATTGGTTGTTGCAGGCCAATTCAACTACGCAGATCAATGTCTGGGTGAAGATGGATACCGGCATGAATCGTTTAGGTTTTCATCCTGATCAGGTGGCGGATGTGATTCAGCAATTAGAATCCAGCACTACCCCATTTCAAATTCATCTAATGTCGCATCTGGCCTCAGCGGATGAGTCTCGCTCCTTTACTGAGCAACAGATTAAGCGCTTTAAACAGGCCACAACTGCATACGACTACCCGAAAAGTTTAGCCAATTCAGCCGGGCTGCAAGCCTATCCAGAAAGTCATGAAGAGTGGGTTAGGCCTGGCATTATGCTTTATGGATCCGGGCAGTGCCAGGACTGCTCTCCGGCTCTGCAGCCGGTGATGACATTAGTGTCTGAGGTGACCTCCTTAAAGTGGATCTCAAAAGGGGACTTTGTCGGTTATGGCAATAGCTGGCAGGCTGAACGTGATACGCTGGTTGGTGTGGTGGCGAT
Source organism: uncultured Thiosulfatimonas sp. (assembly GCA_964574275.1). Lineage (GTDB taxonomy): Bacteria > Pseudomonadota > Gammaproteobacteria > Thiomicrospirales > Thiomicrospiraceae > Thiomicrorhabdus. The sequence continues at coordinate 4,294 of CAZNML010000041.1, forward strand.
CGGTTACGGTGACGGTTATCCAAGACATGCTGCTACCGGCACCCCGGTAATGATCAATAAACAGCGTGTGCCATTGATTGGGCGGGTGTCGATGGATATGATCTGTGTTGATGTTACCGATATGGCGGACTCGATTGAGGTTGGTGCCAGTGCGGTACTCTGGGGAGATGAGAGCTTAACAGTGGATGAGGTCGCCAGCCATGCCGGAACCATCGGTTATGAGCTGCTGTGTGGTATTACCCAGCGTGTGCCTATTATTGAAGTTCAATAATTAATTCAATGGGTTAAAGTTATAATATGACAGTTGATATGAATAAGCTGATTGATATTCAAAAGGTCGAGAATGGCTACAGTGGCTTCTTTAGAATCGATGTTATCAGCTATCGTCATAGTCTGCATCAAGGAGGCTGGACCCATACGATTGAACGCGAGCTGTTCGGTCGTGGTCAGGCGGTGATTGTACTGCTCTATGATCTGCAACAGCAAGTGGTGGTTTTGGTTGAACAGTGCCGTCCGGGTGCTCTGCAACATGCTCAGTCAAGCGGTAGCGATGAACAGGCCTGGTTACTGGAACCGGTAGCCGGCATGATTGATGCAGGCGAAACGGCACAGCAGGCAGGGATTCGAGAAGCTAAAGAGGAGGCCGGAATCGAACTCTCTGAGCTTGAGTATGTCTGCCAATATTATCCTAGCCCAGGTGGTTGCGATGAGGTTTTACATGTCTATGCCTCGCAAATCGATGCTACTCTGCTGCCTGAATATGCGGGACTGGAAGAGGATGCAGAAGATATTCGTATCGTGCAGATTCCATTTGAGCAAGCACAGCAACAATTGTCGTCAGGCCTGTTCAATGTCAGCAGTACCATTATCTCTTTGCAGTGGTTTTTCTATCAGAAACTGCCGCAAACACACTATTAATCATTTTATAACTCTAAATTAAGGCGTTGAATTTATTATGTTTTGCCTGTTTAAAAACGCTCGTCTTTATCCGCGAGTTAATTTCTATCTAATTGCCGCAGGTTGGGTTGGTGTCCTATTCTGGCTTGAGTTCACTTTTATTGAAAAAGAGTTGGTCTTCAAGTTAATCAAGGGTGAAGCGATCCTGGTTGACCTGGTGTTCGGTCTGCCATTGGTGTTGATGTTGGCGGTAGTGATCTATGCAACCATCTACTGGTTTTTAAAGCTGATTGTGGTCTATGTTTTTCCAAGTGCGATTATGCCGGCTTCTGAGTATGAAGAGGCTCTGCCGACCATCGAAGAGGATCCAGAGTTGCAGCAACAGCTTGAACAGCAATATGGTGATGAGTACTGGAGCAACGAGCACGGCGAACCAGCCGAAGAGCTCAAGCGCGATGATGCAGATCAACCAACTCCAGATCAGCAGCAGAAGAACAAAACTCAAACCAAGCCGCATAAACCGGAAGTGGATTAGATCACGCCATTATGAACTTATCGCACTATAGCTGGGCAGAGTATAAGCGCGAGGCTTCGCTACTGGCTAAGTTGGCTCTGCCTATACTATTGGCACAGTTAGCGCTGACTGCGCTCGGTGTGGTGGATACCCTGATGTCCGGTTGGGTCGGCACCAATGATTTGGCTGCGATCGGTCTGGGCTCAAGTATTATGTTGCCGGTATTTATGTTCTCTACCGGTGTGCTGTTAGCGCTGACGCCTCTAGTGGCCAAGAAGCAGGGCGAGCAGAAGCTATCGGCAATTACACGTTATCTGCACCAGGGACTGTGGCTGGCCATTCCTTTGGGCTTGCTCAGCATGTGGGTGCTGATGAACCTGAACTGGTTACTTGACCTGTTAAACCTCTCTCAAGCCGTATATGACCTGACTCGCGACTATCTGTTCTATATTGCTTTTGGCCTGCCGGCTATTGCACTTTATCAGGCCCTGCGTTTCTTCTGGGAGGGGCTGGGGACGACACTGCCTACCATGTGGATTAGCTTTATGGCCCTGCTGGTTAATATTCCACTGAATGCGCTGTTTATTTATGGCTACGGTCCAATCGAGGGCTTAGGTGCCGCCGGCTGTGGTGTTGCCAGTGCCTTGGTCATGTGGCTGATGCTGCTGGTCGGCATCGCTTTTGTGGTCAAGTCGACAGTTACCCGCCATTTAACTCAGTTTGCTCACTTTAGTCGTCCCAAGTGGCGCTCTGGCATCAGCGACATCCTCAATTTAGGGGTTCCCAACTCTTTGGCACTGCTGTTTGAAGTGAGTCTGTTCAGTTTTATTGCGCTGTTTATTGCGCAACTGGGTGCGGTGGTCATCGCCGGACACCAGATTGCCATCAGCTTTACCTCTTTGGCTTTTATGCTGCCATTGAGTCTGGCGATGGCGTTGACTGTGCGCGTCGGTAAAGGTTACGGCCTGCAGCAGCGTCAGCATGTGGTGTTGAGTCTCTATGTCGGCATCGGTGCGGCACTGTTCATCGGCGGCCTGTTATCGCTGGTAAGTTACGGCCTGCGCCATCAGATTGTCGCCCTGTATTCACATGATCAGGAGGTCCTGTTATTGGCGGCTACCTTACTGGTGTATGCAGCCTATTATCAGATTTTTGATGCGATACAGGTCGGCTGTGCCGGGGCTCTGCGTGGTCTGCACGACACTAAAGTCACCATGGTCGTTACCTTTATCAGTTATTGGGGACTGGGGCTGGCCGGCGGTTATCTGTTTGCTTATACCGATTGGCTGACAGAGGAGCCGATGGGTGTGGAGGGCTTCTGGCTTGGAATCGTATTAGGGCTATTATTGGCCGCCATATTATTAGCCATTCGTTTACAAAGGATGATGCATGTCAGATTCGATGAGCTTGTTACCAGATAGTTCTTCGCCGTGTCCGTGCGGTTCCGGTAAAAGCTATGGGGATTGCTGCCGGCCCTATCATTTAGCTCAGGCTTATGCAGAGAGCGCCGAGCAACTGATGCGTTCGCGCTACAGCGCTTATGCTTTGCAGTTGGAAAATTATCTGTTAAAAACCTGGGCGGAAACGACCAGGCCTGCTGAAATTGGCTTTGAAAATGGATTAAGCTGGCAGAAGTTGACCATTGTGGCGACTAAAAAGGGCCGTAAAAAGGATCGACAGGGAACGGTTAAATTTATTGCCGAGTTTCAGCTTGGTTTGGATCGAGACTCTATGAGCGAAACCAGCCGCTTTAGTCGTGATGAGAAAAATCACTGGGTCTATGTGGATGGGGATGTAAGTTAAGCGACGCGCACTGCGCGACGACTCAAATTTAACAGAGCGGTTACTTAATTACGATTGTGAACGCGCTATTTTGTTTCGTCTGCTTGCGGCTCATCTTTATTGCTAAAGAAACGATACACCCACCACATGGCGGCGCTAACCACTAAGATGGATACAGCTAAAAAGCTTAGGGTGATAAGTAGAGCAGATCCAACACTTTCCATATCTGGCATTTTTTTAAAATCCTGTCTTTTGTTTGTATCTTTTTATTCAAAAGCATTTTACAATAAATTCTAATTTAAGCTTACCTAATGTCTTTATATTTATGGCCCAAACCATTTCTGAACTAGAAAAAGAACGCGCAGAGTTACTCAAAGCCATTGAGAGTCAGGCGCAAAACATCTCATCCAGCCGTAGTAAGGATCCAGCACAGGACGGTCACTCTCTTAAGGACTGGTTAAGTGCGGCGGAAGAAGTGATTCCAAGTGAGCCGAAAATCAACCCTAAAAGCGCTCAACCGACCAAGCCGTCTGCAAATGACACGCCTCCAAAGAAACCAGCCAACAGCAATGGTAAAGCTTCATTTTTTGGCGTCATTATTCTGCTTTCGTTACTGTTGACCATACTGGGTGTGCTCTATATTGCCTACAACACCATTAACAGTGAGTTGCAGGAGGTCAAAGAGGTTAAGGCCAACAGTCAAACCGAGACCTTGCAGTTGCAGGAGTCGATGAATAAATTGCAGCAGACGGTCGCCACCGGTGGGACACCTGAGCGTTTTATCGAGCTGGAGCAACGCGTTATTGAATTGGAGCGCCAACTGGCTGAGATTCAACAGCAGCAGACCGTACTGATTGCCAAACTTGAATCGCAAAGTGCCGCTAAGCAGACGGCAACTCACACTGCCGCGGCGAGCGTAACGGCTTCAGGTTCAGATAAGGTTGTGACGGAAGCGATTTTGGATGAAAAGCTGAAAAGCTATACCACCGGGCTGGAACGCCGAATTGATGAGAAGCTGGAGATGATCCTGCAGTTCTTGACACAGGGTGAAGTGAAAGCGGACCTTAAAGATAAAGTGCTACTGAATGGTGCTGCTGAGCAAGCAGTACCAGATTCGGCATCGGCACTCCCTGCGCCTGCTGAACCTCAATCACCGACGGTGACGACACCAAGAATCAAACAACCACTGGTAAAAATGGTTGAAAGCGTCGCCAAACCGCAAGCGCCAAAGGTTGAGAAACCTCTTCAGGATTACAGCGAGGACGTGAAGTGGTTGCTGGCTCAGCCTGCACAGCACTATGTGCTGCAGTTGGCGAGCATGACAGATAAACAGGCCTTGATTAATATGGTTCGTCAAAAAGGACTGTCTGATACCCGCATTGTAGTGCAGACTCGTGATGACAGTCAGCGCTATGTGTTAATTGCCGGCAGTTATGCCAATAGAAAAGAAGCCAATCAGCAATCTAAGGCGATTAAGCAACAGTTTGGTATTGCCCCTTGGGTCAGAAAGATGAAGGACTTAACTTCCAAATTACCTTAATAGAAGATGGCTGTTGTCCACGAATCTAAATCGATACCGCTTAAGATAAATTGTCTTAAGCGGTATTTTTTTGTGCCGTGTTTGCTTCAACAGTCGGCAGGGTAACTTTAAAGCGAACGCCGCTCAACTGATGATCAAAACCGATGTTCTCGGCGTGCACATGCCCCTTGTGGAACAGGGCGATGAGTTTGACGATATAGAGCCCTAATCCAAGATGTGTCTCCTCACCCTGGTTGAGAGTTCGTATCGAAGTCATACCATCAAAGATCTGTTTTTCATAACCTTTAGGCAGCGCGGGACCGCTGTTTTCGATCTGAATCTCAATCTTATTAGCGGACTGTGAGCAGCTGACGGTGATTGGGCGTTTACCATCGCTAAAATCTTTGGCGTTGCTGAGCAGCTTATCCATCATCTGCTCGATCATAAAACCATCTCCCAGCAGCAAAACCTTGCTGTTAATCTGGTTGTTGTATTGCAGATTGTATTCAGGGTGTAAAGTTTGGCTGTTTTTCAGATAGTGCTGCAACATCTCTCCGATGGGGAAGGCTTCAGGCTGATTTTGGTTCAGACTGTCCTCAATACTGGTCGCCTCAGAGAGCGAAGCGATAATCTGTTTCAGCTGCTCAACCGCGTGTTTGGCCGAGTCCAGCTGTGCATGCTGCGTCTCTTTATCCAGCAGTGTTAATGCCATTGTCAGGCGATTAAGGGGGTTGTGCAGTTCATGACGCAGGGTTTTTGGCAACTGTTTCAGATAGCGCTCATAGCCGGCCAGTTGACTCAGCATTTCGTGAATATGGTGACGCAGATCCGAAAGCTCATCGGTATAAACCGGGTGGTAACGGTCGGGAAAAATATGGTCTTTTAGGCGCCCCTGCAGGTTAAAAGTGCGTTTTACATCATTATCTAACCTTATGATTCTATTGGATAAAGATGCTGTATGTAGAATGGCGCCGATGGTGACAATTAAAAAAATCAAGGCACCATAACCGATCAAACGATAGAAGTAATCCAAACTGTCACTAAACAGGGTCTCCATCTTCTCTTCTAAGACAATAACGCCAATAATATTGTTTTTAAAACGCAGCGGCGTGGCTGACATCAAAGAGATGGGCTGCTGCTCATCATCCATACGATATTGCTGAATGGTTCCGCCTTGCAGTGCTTCTTCAATCAGCTTTAACTCGGGCGTTTGACTCTGTGGGTAGGGATAGGGCAGCGAGTAGGGGATAAAGGTGGCCAGTGTTTTAATCAGGTTTTTACCAAAAGCGGTAAACAGCTCCTCATCTTTGTTGGAGATATCGGATTCGGGCAAGCTGCCAACCACATAGGTGGTTAAACCATGTTCATTGACAATCCATAAAGTGGAGTTCTCCAGGTTAAGGTGTGACAACCGAGTTGGGTCTCCTGACTGGATTTGCAGTGCCCATAGGTCAGTACGGTTTTGCAGAATCAGTGCCAGGTTTTCTGCGGTCTGTTGCTGAACAATCGCCTGGTTGTTTAGCAGCAGGCGGTGCAGATCAATGGCAAAACGATAGGCCAGAAAGGGCAGAATTGTTAATAATAACAACAGGATAAAAAAACGAGTTCGAATGGATAAACGCAGGTGTAACTCTCGAACAAACATAAAATCTACCCGTTATAGTAGTGAAATCGTTAAGTGAGGAACGCTACTTCGTTTTCTCGTGCCAGCTGTAACCTCGTCCATACTCATTATGAATCAGGTTAAACTCTGGGGTAATCTTTTTGAAGGCATTACGAATACGACAGATGTGTGTATTAATGGTATTGCGTTCAACCACGCCTTGAGTAGAGGACTGTAGGTTGTCATAGGTGACAACATTTTCTTCACCTGCAATGGCAAACTGCTTCAGCATTTCAAATTCGGTGGCGGTTAAATCCAATAATTTTCCATGCCAATAGGCTTTATATTGCTCATTTTCAATGGTTAACTCTGGAATAACCGATTTCTCAGAGTCACTGGCTTGGCTGTCTTTACTGTTTGAGGTAATGCGCAACAGGTTTTTAACTTTAACAATCAGCACATTGAGGCTGATTGGTTTTGGCAGATAATCGATCGCACCCAGTGCATGGCCGGTATAGATATCAAATTCGGACTGACGCTCAGACAGAAAGATAATAGGAATAGGCTGGTTAAAGCTTAACAGGTGTTTGGCTAAATCAAAGCCGCCATCCATCTCTTGTCCGAGAATAATATCTGAAATCACTAAGTCAGGCAGGGTTTTATCAAAATAGGCTTCAGCCGATGGTCTGTCCTCAAAAGCTTCAATATGAAACCCCTGTTGCTCTAAAGCTGTGACTAAGCTTTCACGCTGCATGGCATCGTCTTCGATGACTGCAATGGTGTAATCCGTATTTTGCATAACACACTACCTATATAATTAAGTTTATATAATCAATGACTTATCGAATGTACTGAAAGTCCAGTACCTGCATATTCATAATGATTCCCGCATCCTGAATAGGAAGTACAATGGCATCTTTATCAGAGTCATTATGATGGGAGTGCCACCAGCCAGGTGGAGTGATAAAGACGCAACCAGGTTGCCACATCGCTTTGATAGGATCAATAATTTGACCATTATCATCAATCTCTTTACCGATCAAGGTATAGGTATCAGGCCCGGCGGCAACACAGTAGTCCAAAGCGATTGAGTTGTGACGGTGCGGTTTCTGGCTGACACCCGCCGGCAGCGCATTGTACAGCGACCACAATGTATGAGTTAAGGTCATGGTTTTAGGGAAGTTAGGGTTGGCGAGCAGCACACCTGTGCGGTTGCGTCCTGCGGCCTCTTTACGCACTGAGTCTAACTCCTTGCTTAGGCGCTCTTTGGTATAGAGCACCGGTTCAAAACGCTCCTCACTCGGTTCAACGCCTAGATATTTAAGCAGTGGCGAGTCCGTTACCCAGTAGATAGCCGTATCTTCTGAGGCCTGATGCAGGGCGTCTGGCACACTTGGAAGGGTGAACAGATCGCCCGCTTTCCAGTTAATGGTACCGTGTTTCATCTGCGTCTTACCGGCACCACGAATCACATAGAACATTTGCGATGTTGCCTTGACATCGGTTTTAAGCATCTCATCTTTGCAAATACGCAGATAACCGGCCATCAGGTTGGGTGAAGTTGCCGGGTAACCTGTGTGCAGTTGCTCTGACAGGTCAAACGGAATAAAACGCGTCTCTCCCTGTTCATGCAGTGAGTTCGGGTAATCGATCACATCGATCTTAGGCATGGTTGGGTTAACGGCCGACATATACTCTTTAAAGTCAGCCTGCTGTTCCCACTGTTGTTGGGCAGCTTGTTGAATCTGCTCGACATTGGTACGGTTCATGGAGGGTAATACCTATTGATAATTATATTGAAACTTCATAGAGGCTGATTATAAGTGATTATCACCTAATCACCCATACAAGGGCTACAGCTTAAATTTATTTAATTTTTTACGCTCACTCGAGGAAGGGATGCCTAAAGCTTCACGATATTTTGCGATAGTGCGACGTGCAACACTGATCTCTTTTTCAGTTTCCAGCAGGTTCATAAGTTTACTGTCGCTTAACGGTTTTTTAGGGTCTTCACTGTCAATCAAGGCTTTAATATGCGCTTTGATTGAGGTGGCCGACTGGTCGGCACTGCCATATTGGCTGACACCGGATGAGAAAAAGTATTTAAGCTCAAAGGTGCCGCGTGGGGTTTGAATGTACTTCTGGTTGGTGGCACGTGAAATGGTCGACTCATGCAGATCCAGATGCTCAGCGACATCACGCAGCACAAGAGGGTGCATAGCCAGCTCGCCCTGTTCAAAGAAGTCGTGCTGTTTCTCTACAATAAAGGTGCCGACTTTCAGTAATGTTTCGCCTCGGCTATGAATACTCTTAATCAACCCTTTGGCTTCAATCATCTGCTCTTTGATCTTTTTGCTCTGCTCACTGTCGTCCAGCTGGCTGGCTAAGTCGATATAGGCCGCATTGACCGTTAGGCGAGGAAAGGCGTCGGCATTCAGCTCAACCAGCCAACCGGACTTGGTACGTTTTAGACGTAGATCCGGAATAATGACTTCGGAGTCGGCAGAAGAGAACTCTCGACCCGGTCTAGGGTTAAGCGATTGAATCAGCTTGAATAGCGCCGTTAACTCCTCATCATTTAAGCCGTAGAGTTTTTTAATGCGTTTATGGTCATGGTAAGAGAGCCACTCAAAGTTTTCGCTGATAAGCTGTCTGGCAGTGACCACATAAGGCGTCTGCGCCATGCTTTCCAGTTGCAGCAGCAAAGACTCTTGGACACTGCGAGCCCCAACACCCGTTGGTTCGAACTGCTGAATCGTAGTCAAAACGTTTTCAATCATTTCAAGAGAGAAGGTGTGTTCCGAGTACTGCTGATTGATGGCTTCCAGCAGATCTGGCAGCGGGGTGGTCAGGTAGCCCTCATCATTAATGTCATCAATCAGGAAGTCAGCCAGTACATCTTCATGTTCATTCCACGGATAGATGTCAGACTGCCAATAGAGGTGGTCGTGAAGACTTTTTTCGGCAGAGGTGTAGTTCTCGGCAGCGACAAACTCTTCACTGGAGCTGCTTGATGTGCGAGTTTTGCTGGCTGCGTAGTCTGAGTAGACCTCATCCCAGTTGCAGTCTATTTCAAGATCATCGCCGATGTTTTCATTGCTGTTGATGTCAACCGGCTGTTCTGCGGCAGAACTTTCATTTTTGACCTGTTCGGGATCGGTGAGTTCTTTGGCAGTGGTGTTGCCTAAAATCTCCTCTTCAGAGATCTGGTCCTCTTCAATTTCCAGCATATAGTTCGATTCAAGGGTCGCTTCAATAGTCTGTTGCACCTCCTGTGCAGAGTACTGAAGTATCTTAATCGATTGCTGCAGTTGTGGCGTCAGCTTAAGCTGTTGACCAACATTGATTTGTAATCCCGGCATCAATGCCATGTAATCTTCTCCTAAATTACATAATGGTTTGCGAAATAAACAGGGTACGTGACCGTTGATTACTCGCTTAAGCCGTGACTATATCGTGTGTTGTGCGCTGCAAGCAAGCAGTATACCGATACAGCCAAAAAGCCTGATAGATATATCATAGTATAAAATTCTAAAAAACGTAATGGGTTGTTTGGCTTAAAACCGAACTTTCAAAAAACCTGCACAATAGATGATTGAAATCACTTTTTGACTATTAAAAAAGTTCTGTAACCTGCTAATATACTGGATACTGAATTAAATTGATTTTGGACTAGATAACTTGGATTGGAGGAGTATTTATGTCAATTAAGCAAGAAGCGCATGAAATCGTTGATAATCTAGCAGACAAAGCGGATTGGGATGACCTGGTCAAGGCACTTTATAAGAACAAAAAAATTACCCTTGGTATGACCGACATCGAAGTAGTCCAGGATGAAATTTCAGATTCTGATATTAATGGCATCATGTCACGTTTGCAGTCAGCCAGTTCAACACCAGACGACATGCGCAACACTAAAACTTACAACCCAAGCAACAGTTCAACAGCAAGTTGGGTTATGGTTGCATTAGCGCCGTTGTTCTTTATCTCGATCTTGCTGGCACCGGTTGCTTATGTATTGGCGATCATCGGTGTGGTATTTGGTTTGAAAGCCATGAGTGAGAAAGTAGAGAAAGCGTGGATGCCAATCGGTGTCGGCTTAATTGAGTTGATTATCTTTGTGGCTTTGCCAGTATTGGGAAGTTAGCCAATTCGAGACAGATAGTTAACCGCTATTTATCTATTATCGAAAACCGGGATTATCCCGGTTTTTTTATGTCATGCAAAAAGTGTGGCAACGCCATGTTTAAAAGGCCTGATTATTGAATGAGTGGTTGCAGCAGGTTTTTTTAAAACTGATTAATGTTCGTATAATATATATTATGTTAAATTCGATATTTAATAATAATTACTGTAGCGCTTTGTTCTCCCCTTTATGGGATTTTGAATAAATAATGTTTAATGGCTGTTAATGCAGTGACTAAAAGTAGAAAACAATTTGCTACTGCTGCAGTTATCTAAAATTGGAATTAAGATTTCTGGAAAACTGGAAAGGAAAAAAATAAAACAGAAACTAAACTGACCAGGCCTGCTCAGTTTAGTTTTCAATATGAAGATTTTTTTATCGGTTGCTGTCGATCAGTGACAATACATTTTCCGGTGGACGTCCCATAACGGCTGACTCACCAACCTGTACAATCGGACGTTCAATTAATTTTGGATTGTTGGCCAAAATCTCTAACCACTCGTCATCCGTGCGTTGATCTTTTTTGGTTAATCCCAACTCTTTAAACAGTGCTTCACCGGTGCGAATAATGTCAAAAGGTTTCACATCCATCATAGCGCACAGCTGCTGCAATTTCTGTTTTGAAGGCGGGTTTTCCAGATAACGCACCTCTTCAACGTTCACCTGGTTCTCTTCCAGTAGCTTTAAGGTTGTGCGGCTTTTTGAGCAACGAGGATTATGATAGATAGTGGCTTGTAAAGTCATTATGTTTACTCCTGGTTATCCGTTGAATCGCTGTTTTCCGTATCTAAGCGTTTATTGAGTGCATTTTCAACCGCTTCGATTCTCGATTTACATAGCTGATAAGCGCGGGTGGCTTCATCCACCATTGGCACTAACTCATCAATATCTACCTCTTCAGTATTGGAGAGTTTTTGCGCAATATCCTGTAAGGTTGCATAGTTTGCTTTGAAACTGTCTGAATTTTGAGCCATGGTTATTCCTGTATATGTATATGCTTCTATTGAATGTCTGTTTTAGCGTTTAGTTCTATTTAAAAGTTAGTTGTTCTCGGTGATTTCCGCATCCGCATCAACGGTGACCGGTAAAGTACCATCAATAAATTGCAGTGCCAAATGGCCTGCCTGTTGCGCCTGTTTGGCGGTTTTGATTGGTGCGCCCTGTTCGGTTTTGGCTATAGCAAAGCCACGGTTTAACTGGGTTTTAGGACCAGAGCTTAAAATAAATGCAATCCACTGGATGATCTGATTATGCTGATAACTCAGTGTGCGTTTTGCCTCTAGCTTTACATTGTCAAGTTGTTGATTAATATCCGATTTTACAATATCAATCTGGTAGCTGGCACGACTGTTAATATGCTGTTGCAGCTGCTCAATATGCTGTGCGGTGGCCTGAACCTGTCGCTGCCCCTGCTTTTGCAGTTGGTATTTTAACGGCTCCAAACGGTTCTTCCAGGAGAACAGGCAGGCCTGACTGTTTTTATCAATCTGCTGATTCCACAGTTCAATCTCTTGCTGCAGATGTTTAACGCGCAGACGACTGGACTGCTCAATGTGTTGCCAGTTCTGTTTCGCCTGCTGTGCCTGTTGAAAGATCTTATTACGAATGCCGGCAATAACTTTACTTGGGGTGTCAAAACGGGTGTGCGCCACTTCGTCGAGAATGGTGTTGTCACGTTCGTGGCCAATACCGGTCAACACCGGCAGCTTGGCTTCACAGATGCGTTTGGCAATGCCATAGATATTAAGCGTGCTTAAATCCAGTTTTGCACCACCGCCACGAATAATGACCAAGGCATCAAACGGCTTGGCACTGTGCAGTGATTCGAT
>CAZNML010000042.1:0-16527 GCA_964574275.1 uncultured Thiosulfatimonas sp.
GCGGGGGCTGGATTTGAACCAACGACCTTCGGGTTATGAGCCCGACGAGCTACCAAGCTGCTCCACCCCGCGTCAATTTGTAGTTCGTAACGTTTCCGTTTCGATGGGGCGTATTATAGGGGGTTACAGAAATATTACAACCCCCTAATATAAATAATATTCAGATTTATGCGTTTTTCTTTTGAATGTACTTTTTCAGGTTATAGCGGTAGATAAACCCAGGAAAAGCAAAAATCATAAACATAAAGAACGTAATCGCATAAAACTCCCAATCCTGCGGCTGTACGTGGCCCATGCTCTTGTTTTCGAGCAGGTAGGCAAAAATCCCTGTCAAAATGAAATAAAGCAGCCATTCAAGCATATTAATAACAAATGACTTGCTCTCCACTCTTATAAAGATAAAAATTCGATTGGATAAGATCCAAGGGATATTGGCCAAAATAACAGCAATTACCAATAGTAGCCAAACAGCCTGATCAAGGTTCATATTCATTTCCCGTATATATTTATGCTATAAAAAAAGCCGGCATAAACCGGCTTCTATTGAGTTCAATGCTTAATTAGTTAATGCTTTGGTAGCATAACTCGATAATTGAAGAAGGCATTAAACCTAAAACCAATAATGCAATTGAAACAAAACTTACTGCCCAGTTCAACTCTGAACTGATCGGTTGTAATGGAGAGGTATCTTCTGTTTTATCGAAGTACATCGCCTTAACAACACGTAGATAGTAGTAGGCACTGATTACCGCCATAACAACAGCAAGAATCGCAATCCAGATAAAGCCAGCTTTAATCACCTCTTCAATCACCAGGATTTTAGCCCAGAAACCGATAAACGGTGGGATACCAGCCATAGAGAACATCACAAACAACATCATTAGTGCTAACCATGGGTTGCGTGCGTTCAGGCCTGCAAAATCTGAAATCTTATCAAACTCATTACCTGTTCTAGCTAGTGCGATAATCATACCGAAACCAGCCACACCAGTGATTGCATACACAACCATATAGAACATAGCTGCTGAGTAACCATCTGGGGTTGCGGCCAGGAAGCCCATTAATACAAAACCGATATGACCAATACCTGAGTACGCCAGCAGTCGTTTTAAGTTGTCCTGAACCACAGCAACGATAGAACCCACTACCATCGACAATACAGATAGGATAATCACTAATGTCTGCCAGTCATGAACCATACCCGGCATACCCTCTACTAATAGGCGGTAAGCGATAGCAAACGCAGCCAGTTTAGGCGCAGTACCGATATATAGCGTTACCGCTGTTGGTGCACCCTGGTAAACATCCGGTGCCCACATGTGGAATGGAACCGCACCCAGTTTAAAGGCCAGACCGATAACAATAAACACTACACCAAATGAAAGCACTACAGGATCCGCTTTACCAGATTCAATGATCTGTGCAATCTCAGGCATGGTAATCGATCCGGTTGCACCGTAGATCATTGAGAAACCGTAAAGCAGCAGACCAGTGGCTAAGGCACCTAATACAAAGTACTTCATACCTGATTCTAAAGCATCGCCAGAGTCACGACGCAGCGCGATCATCGCGTACATAGACAGAGACATGATCTCTAAACCAAGGTAAAGGGTAATGAAGTTATTAGCCGAAACCATAACCATCATTCCTAAAATACCAAATAGTCCTAGAACGAAGTATTCACCGCTGTAGAACTTCTGCTGTAACAGGTACTCTTTAGAGAACAGGAAGATTCCTAAAGAGATCAGCAGGATAAACAGCTTAAGCACATCGGCCATGCTGTCACGTACAAAACTTTCATTGAAAGTGGTCACCGTCACTGTCGCGAAGCTTGTCATAATAAAATAAGCTACTGCCACTAAAGTGAGCTGAGTCGCATAGTAGGTCGCAAACTGGTAACGCTTAGACCAGAATGTATCGGCGACCAAGATAAAGGAAGCCATTGCCAATAACACCATTTCTGGTATGGCGGGAGCAAAAGCTGGTATTACAAAATTCATACTCTTATTTCACCTATATCCAATTAAAGTTTTGTTGTTGTTGCTTGAACAAGTAAGTTTTCAACAGAAGTATGCATTACTTCCATCAATGGAGCTGGGTAAACACCCAGCGCAACAACCGCAACTGCTAAGGTTGCCATAATGGCAAATTCACGTTTATTAAGGTCTTGTAGTTTTTCTACATTTTCATTAGTAACCGGACCAAAGAATACACGCTTAACCATCCACAATGTATACGCAGCACCGATGATCAATGTTAATGCAGCTAAAGTTCCGTACCAGATATTGGCTTTGAACGAGCTTAAAATAACCATGAACTCACCAACGAAACCTGAAGTACCCGGTAGACCGACGTTTGCCATAGCAAACAGTACTGCGAACATCACAAACCACGGCATCTTGTTTACTACACCGCTGTAGGCAGAAATTTCACGGGTATGCATACGGTCATATAAAACACCGATCGCCAGGAACATCGCACCTGAGATGAAACCGTGAGAGATCATCTGCACCATGGCACCTTCCATACCTAGCTGTGCACCCTGCATAGAGCCGGTAGACTGCATAATGTCATAAACCACGAACATACCCAGTGTTACAAACCCCATGTGAGAGATCGAAGAGTAAGCAACCAGCTTCTTCATATCACTCTGCACAAGTGCAACGATACCGATATAAACGATCGCGATTAACGACAAGCCAATCACTAACCAATCCAGGGTCATCGCTGCATCCGGTGTAATCGGCAGACTGAAACGGACAAAACCGTATCCACCCATCTTCAACATAATGGCAGCCAGTACCACTGAACCGGCAGTTGGCGCTTCAACGTGTGCATCCGGTAACCAGGTATGTACCGGGAACATTGGAATCTTAACTGCAAATGCAATTAAGAAAGCCAGGAAGATCAGGATCTGCGCTGTCATACCCAGGTGCATCGTATGCATATCCAGAATCGAGAAGCTGCCTGACTGGTAGTACATATATAAGAAACTAACCAGCATGAATACCGAACCGAAGAAGGTATACAGGAAGAACTTCAAAGTAGCATAGACACGACGAGGTCCACCCCACTTACCGATTACGATAAACATCGGAATCAATAGAACTTCCCAGAACGCATAGAACAAGATTGAATCAAGCGCAACAAATACACCAGTCATCATCCCACCCATCATCAGGAAGGCACCCATGTACTGTTCTACACGGTCTTTAATCACATCCCATGCCGATGCAATTACTAATACCTGAGTAAATGTGGTCAGTAGTACCAGTGGCATTGAAAGCCCATCCACACCTAAGTGATAGTAAATATTGAACTGAGGTACCCATTCGACCTTCTCAACAAACTGCATTGAAGCCGTAGTAGTATCAAAACCAAACCACAGAGGTAATGACAGAATAAAGGTAGCAATAGCTGTTAGTAATGCGAGCCACTTAGCAGCGGTAGCGTTATTACGCCCAGCAAACAGTACTAGCAGACCACCGATAATCGGTAGCCACACTAATGTACTTAATATAGGAAAGCTTGTTAACATTTAGTCTAATCCCTTCTCTTATTATTCTTCAAATTACCAAAGTACCCAAACCAGCAGTGCCAGCAGGCCAAATAACATCACAAACGCATAGTGGTACATAAAACCAGTCTGCGATTGGCGCAATACAGCTGCAGAGTTAGCCACAGCCATAAAGGTGTTGGTAACCATGCCCGTATCGATTAATTTGATATCAATCGCACGAGTAAAGAAACTACCTAACTTACGAGTACCATCTACAAAAACGATCTCATTCAGACGGTCGAAACCGTAAGCGTTATCTAACACATACTTACCACGCGGACACATCGCTGCGATTTTCCCAGGTAGAGCCGGCTTTTTAAGGTACATAAACCAGGCTAGGAAAACACCTGATAACGCTAAGAACACAGGCAGTGTCATAAACGAGTGCAGGATCATATCCAAAATACCGTGATAGTAGTTGTTGTAAACAGCCATCATCGTATCGTTTTGAGCTGTAACAAAGATAGAACTTCCGAAGTAACTACCATTTAACATACCTTCAATCATTGGTAGCCCCATAAATACTGCTGGGATTGCCAATAGAATTAACGGTAGAGTCACTACCCATGGAGACTCTTTCATCTCATGAGTACGGACGTATTCACTCTCTTCACCGTGGAATACCAGGAAGAACATACGGAAGCTATAGAATGCAGTAACAAAGACACCAGCAAGCAGCAATACATAAGCATAGGTATGACCAAAGCGTTCCGACTCACCTAAAGCCAGTAAGATACTGTCTTTGGAGAAGAAACCTGAGAAACCAGGGAATCCAATCAGAGCTAAAGAACCGATTAACATCGCAGCATAGGTGATTGGCATGTACTTCTTCAGTCCACCCATATCACGGATGTCTTGCTTATGGTGCATAGCAATAATGACCGAACCAGCCGCCAAGAACAGCAACGCCTTAAAGAATGCGTGTGTCAGTACATGGAACATACCCGCTGCATAAGCCGAAGCACCCATTGCGGCAATCATATAACCCAGCTGGGAAAGCGTTGAATAAGCAACAACACGTTTAATATCGTTCTGGATCAGACCTAACAGTCCCATCATAAATGCGGTAGTAGCACCGATAATCAATACCACACTCAAGGCTACCTCAGACAGCTCGAATGCCGGCGATAGACGCGCCACCATAAAGATACCCGCTGTTACCATGGTTGCAGCGTGGATCAATGCCGAGATTGGTGTTGGACCTTCCATTGACTCTGGTAGCCAAACGTGAAGTGGCATCTGAGCTGATTTACCCATCGCACCGATGAATAACAGAATCAACATAACGGTAATCATTGACCACTCAACACCCGGAATGATTTCGATCATCACATCACGCTGTGTTGTTAGTTGAGCAAAGAACTCTTTGTAGTCCATGGTATTGAAGTAGACAAATACCACTGCGATACCCAGGATAAACCCGAAATCACCGACACGGTTAACTAAGAACGCTTTCAGGTTAGCCTGAATCGCCGACTCACGTTTCATATAGAAACCGATCAATAGATATGAAACCAAACCTACGGCTTCCCAACCGAAGAACAACTGTAAGAAGTTGTTGGCCATAACCAAAGACAGCATTGAGAATGTGAACAGCGAGATATAGCTGAAGAAACGCTGATAATAAGGGTCATCATGATCATAATCTTCATCATGATCCATATAACCGATGGTATAGATATGTACCATTAAAGATACAAATGTGACTACCAACATCATTGTTGCCGATAGTTCATCGATCATATAACCCAGTTCAAAACGGATACCGTCAGATACCATCCAAGTATATAGACTGGCGTTGTATTCTGCATGACCATTGATCACAAACTCAAAGAATACATAAGCAGACAGAACAGCTGAAATGGCTACACCGATAATCGTCGCGGAGTGTGCACCTTTACGCCCTACCTGACGACCGAATAGACCGGCAATCAAAGCACCAACCAGCGGTGCTAAAAAGATGACTGTAAGAATTGTATGTAACATCAACTACCCCTTCAGTGAACCAAGATCATCAACATTGATGCTCTTACGCTTACGGAATACAAGAACAATAATGGCTAAACCAATAGCTGCTTCAGCCGCAGCTACCGTCAGAATAAAGAAGACAAAGATCTGCCCTGTCACATCATTTAAGTAGTGTGAAAAAGCAACTAAGTTGGTATTAACAGCCAGCAACATAAGCTCGATTGCCATTAATAGGACAATCACATTCTTACGGTTAAGGAAGATACCTGCCATGCTGATCGAAAATAGAACAGCACCAAAAATTAGGTAATCTGATAAAGCTATCACTTGTCTTCCTCCTCTTTAGGCGCCACTGGCTTCTCAACCACCGGTTCCATTTTTACGACTCTCAAACGGTCTGATGCCTGAGTTTTAACCTGTTTATCAATGTCTTGATACAACACTTCACCCGCTGGGCGATGACGCAGCGCCAGCGCGATTGCTGCAACAATACCTACTAAAAGTAAAACCGCCGCCAGAATAAAGGCATAAGCGTGTTCTGTATAAAGAGGTACCGCAATCGCTTTCGTATTGCTGTAGCCTGCATCGTGCATTACCGGAGCGCCAGTCACTTCCAAGCCAAAGTGAGCTGGACCTAACACCATGTACATCATGGCGAAGGTCGCAATCGAAGCCATTGCGCCAATTGGCAGGTATTTGGTGAATCCTTCCTTAAGTTGCGCCAGGTTGATGTCCAGCATCATGACCACAAACAGGAACAGCACCATGACCGCACCGACATAAACCAGAATTAGAACCAGACCCAGGAACTCAGCCTGCGCCATCAACCAAACACCAGCAGTACCAATAAAGGCCACAACCAGCCATAAAGCTGCTTTAACCGGGTTCTTTACCGTAATGACCATAAATGCAGAAATCGTTGCAATTGCGGCCAGAATATAAAATATAAATTGTTCAAATGTCATATCAATATCCCTTGATTAACGGTACTTAGCGTCAGTTGCACGATCTTTGGCAATCTGCGCTTCATGTTTGTCGCCAAACGCTAATAGTTTGTCTTTAGTCATAATGTGCGGCCCACGCTCATGAAATTCGTATTCGAAAACACGCGTCTCTACAATGGCATCAACTGGACAGGCCTCTTCACAGAAACCGCAGTAGATACACTTGAACATGTCGATATCATATTGAGTGGTACGACGAGAACCATCATCGCGCTCTTCAGATTCGATTGTAATCGCGTTTGCTGGACAAACCGCTTCACAAAGCTTACAGGCGATACAACGCTCTTCCCCATTCTCATAACGACGCAGAGCATGGTGCCCACGGAAACGAGGTGAAAGTGGTGTTTTCTCTTCCGGGTAACGGACTGTGATCTTCTTTTTAAACAGGTACTTTCCTGTTACCGCAAGCCCTTTAAAGAGTTCGGTTAAACCGAAAGTCTTTACTTGATGTTTAATAAATTTAACCATTTTTACCTCTAATTAAACCAAGGACCGAAAGAGAAGTACTGCATTGCACCCACAACGAATACCCAAACGATTGTCAAAGGAATCAGCACTTTCCAACCCAGACGCATTAACTGGTCATAACGGTATCTTGGGAAGGTTGCACGTAACCATAAGAATACAAACAGTAGGAAACTGACTTTGAATGCCAACCAGCCAAATGCAGGTACCCAGCTAAATAGCGTCTCTAAAACTGGAATCCCTTCAAATGGAGATAACCATCCACCCAGGAACATAATCGCCGTCATAAATGAGATCAGAATCATCATCGCGTACTCAGCAAGCATGAATACACCAAATGTCATCCCTGAGTATTCAACGTGGAAACCGGCTACGATCTCCGCTTCCCCTTCGATAATATCGAATGGTGTACGGTTAGTTTCCGCCAGGCCTGATAGGAAATAAACAACAAACATCGGCAGCAGTGGCAGTAGGAACCAGTTCAGCATACCGCCCTGTTGAGCCAGAACGATCTCCTGCAGGTTCATGGTACCGGCAATCATTAATACGGTAACTAATGCAAAACCCATCGCAATTTCATAAGAGATCTTCTGAGCAGAACCACGCAACGCACCTAAGAACGCGTATTTAGAGTTTGATGCCCAACCGGCGATAATGGTTCCGTAAACCAGAATAGACGACACCGCCAATACATATAGGATACCTGCGTTAATGTCCGTTACTACCACTTCTGGAGAGAATGGAATAACCGCCCACACAGCGACTGCAGGTGCAATCGCCATCACTGGAGCGATAATAAACAGGAACTTATTTGATTGCTGCGGGAAGATAACCTCTTTGGTCATCAGCTTTAAAGCATCGGCAATCGGTTGCAACCAGCCACCCGGACCAACTCGGTTTGGCCCCATACGTACCTGCATGTAACCAATCACCTTACGTTCCGCATAAGTTAACCAGGCAACCGTTAACATAATTGGCAGAATAACCGCCACCGCCTGCAGCACAAGCGTGATTAAAATTGCCAACCAATCATATAAGAATGTTGATAAGAAAGCTTGAATAGCGTCAAACATTAATATTTTCCTCTACTGGCCGGTTTATGCAGATGCGTCAGGCGTTGCTTGCAAAGAAGGCGAACGTCTAACAATTGCGTCAATTGAATAAGGTGCCACAATGCTATAGGTCTCATTGTTGCCGTTTAATGAACTGTCAACTTTTGAAAAGTCCACGTTAGAAGCGCTGTTATCAAGTACTTCTGCTAGCACTTCATTGGAATGCGTCTGCTCAAAACCATCCAGCTCAAACATATTGCCAAGTACACGCAGTACTTTCCAAGCCGCCTTAGCTTCACCTTGTGGTTCAACCGTCATCTTAAATGACTGCTTAAGCCCATTGGCATTAACAAAAGTACCAGCTGTTTCTGCAAATGTCGCAATCGGCAGTAATACATCTGCGTAATCACGCTGTGCATCGCTGTCAAAAGCCGTAAAGTTAACCACAAAAGCAGCTTGCTGCATTGCAGATAGTGCATCCGCACCCTGAATTGAGTCCATTTCTGGTTCGATAGCAAAGTTGATAAATGCGTTTAGCTTGTTAGTCAGCATGTCAGCAGCATTCAAACCGTTTGCAGGCAGACAGTTAACCAAGTGAGCGCCCACTTCATTGGCTGACATCGGTAGAATGTTTAAGCTCGCACCGGTTGCCTCAGAGATAATAGAAGCTAATTTCTGAATTGTTGCGTAGTTAGAGTGTGTCTGACAGATCTGTCCAACCATCACCGCTGCACTGTCTGCTGCTTTAAGAGATTGAACAATCTCGCGGTGTGCTTCACTGACTTCTGCATCATTTAACCAGGCCTGTTCACTTTCACTGGCAATTTCAAGTGCCGCTTTAGCAACACCTGCTAATTCAGTCGTTAAGCTGTCAGCATTAACTAGTTCATTGGCAATTTTGTAGTTAAAATCGAATTTCTCCGGGTTAACAACATTAACCACTGCACCCGCCTGTGTTGCTTTGCGCACACGGTGGTTCAGAATCGGTAGCTCTTTTCTTAAATAAGAACCGATCAGCAGTACCGAGTTTACTTTATCGATCTCTGCTAAGTCCGTTGCCAGGCCTGGTGTATTAAAACCAACCTTATCCATCGAGAAGTCAGCTTGACGTAGACGGTGATCGATATTCTCAACCTTAAGTCCACGAGCCAACTTCTGTAGCAGATGTAGCTCTTCCAGCGTGGCGTTAGCAGAAGCTAATACACCCACTTTTGAAGTATCGGCTAACTGCTCTTTTAGACCTTCCACCGCAAATGCCAAAGCGGTTTCCCAATCCGTAGTCTGCCACTCACCATTCTGCTTGATCTGTGGTTGAGTCAGACGCTCTGCAGAGTTGATACCTTCGTAAGAGAATCGATCTCTATCCGACAACCACACTTCATTGATTAATTCGTTTTCACCAGGCACAACACGCTTAACATTCTGATCCTTAGTATGAACAATAATGTTCGAACCAATACTGTCGTGTGCGGCGATAGACTTATGCGCCTTCAGCTCCCACGGACGTGCTGAATAACGGAAAGGTTTAGAGGTTAATGCGCCAACTGGACACAGGTCGATCATATTACCTGACATCTCAGAAGTGATTGACTTCTCGATATAGGTACCGATCTCCATCCACTCCGAACGACCCGTTGCGCCTAACTCCATCATTCCGGCCACTTCCTGACCAAAACGTACACAACGAGTACAGTGAATACAACGTGTCATATCCGTACTGATTAATGAACCCGCATCACGATCGGCAACAATACGCTTAGCTTCAGTGTAACGTGAAACGTCATCACCGTGCTCCATGGCAATATCTTGTAACTCACACTCACCACCCTGGTCACAAATCGGACAATCCAGTGGGTGGTTAATCAGTAAGAACTCCATTACAGATTTCTGCGCTGCAATCGCTTTCGCTGATTTTGTATGTACTTTCATACCATCTGTTACTGGCGTTGCACAAGCAGGCAGTGGCTTCCACGCACCTTCAACTTCTACAAGACACATACGGCAGTTTGCCGCAATAGATAGTTTTCTGTGGTAACAAAAACGGGGAATTGCAATCTGAGCATCATCAGCGACATCAATCAGCATGTCACCTTCATGTGCTTCGATAACTTGTCCGTTAATTTCTACTTTTACCATAATTCTATAACCTAATTTAACTTAGCCTAACGTTGCCTAAGAAACCGCTTACTTACGGTCGTAAATACTACAACCGTGTTCAATGTAATGAATAAATTCGTCTTCGTACTGTTTTAGAGCACTGTCCAATGCGATGGTCGCAGCATCACCCAAACCACAGATAACATTCCCCATGATTTTTCCGGTAACACTCTTCAGATTCTCAATATCCTCCATGCGACCGTTACCTTCGCGAATACGCTTGATCACACGATATAACCAACCTGTTCCTTCACGACAAGGCGTACACTGTCCACACGACTCATCCCAGTAGAAGTGAGCTAAATTCTCTACCACTTCAACGATATCCGTCTGATCATCCATAATAATGACCGAACCGGCTCCTAAGAAAGAGCCTGCCTTAGCGATACCATCGTAATCCATGGTCATTTCCATCGCTTTTTCAGCAGGAAGAATCGCTGTCGAAGCACCACCAGGAATGACGCACTTCAGTTTGCGACCTTTCCAGATACCACCAGCTGCTTCTAGGATATCTTTGAATGGTGTCCCCATGCGTACTTCGAAGTTACCTGGGTTCTCAACGTGACCTGAAACGGCATAACATTTAGTACCACCGGCATTTTCAACACCTAAATCTGCGAACCACTCACCACCTTTAGCAAGAATCATCGGAATCGAAGCTAGGGTTTCAGTATTGTTAATCGTGGTTGGCTTACCATATAGACCATAACTCGCAGGGAATGGTGGTTTAAAACGCGGCTGACCCTTCTTACCTTCAATCGACTCAATCAGAGCGGTCTCTTCACCACAGATATAAGCCCCCGCACCTAAGTGTGCGTAAAGGTCAAAATCATAACCAGAACCAAGAATATTTTTACCTAGAAGCCCAGCTTCACGTGCTTGGTTAATCGCATTAGTAAAACGTTTGTAAGGCTCCCAGAACTCTCCTCGGATATAGTTATAACCCGCACTGGCACCAATAACATAAGCAGCAATCATCATCCCCTCTACCAACTGGTGAGGGTTGTAACGCATAATGTCACGATCTTTAAAGGTACCTGGCTCACCTTCGTCCGAGTTACATAAGATGTATTTCTCACCTGGAGCATAACGGTTCATAAAGCTCCATTTAAGCCCGGTAGGGAAACCCGCACCGCCACGGCCACGAATACCTGAAGTTTTAACTTCTTCGATAATCTCTTGTGGTTCTAACTCACCGGCTAATACTTTTTTCCAGATCTCATAACCGCCGTTTTCCATGTAGACATCAATGTCCCATGAACGATCTAAGTGGTTTAAACGGTAGCAGCATTCATTTTGAGGCATCATAATCGTCTACTCCAACTCAGTAATCAGTTTATCTAGGTATTCTGGAGTCAGGTTCTCGTGGTAGTCCTTACCTAACTGCATCATTGGTGCGCCACCACATGCTCCCAAACACTCTACTTTTTTGATGGAGAACTTACCATCTGGAGTCACTTCACCGACTTTGATGCCAAGACGCTCTTCTAGATAAGCAATAATGTCATCTTTACCACGTAACATGCATGAAATACTGTTACAGACGCAGAACTTGAACTCACCAACAGGTTGATGCTCATAGTTACCGTAGAAAGTGGCTACTTCATAGACAGCAATCGGAGCCATATCCAGGTAGTCAGCAATTTCATCCATTAACTCAACAGTCAGATAACCGTTGCTCACTTCCTGCACGATACGAAGTGCTGGCATCACTGCCGATTGTCGCTGATCAGCTGGGTAGTTCGAAATCCATTTGTCGATACGGGACTTCACGTCCCCTTTAATGACTTTGTAATCCGCGGTTGAGCTCATCGATCCACTTCTCCAAATACAATATCTTGTGTTCCGATAATCGAAACAACGTCCGCAATCATGTGACCTTTACACATCTCATCTAAAGACGCTAAGTGTGCAAATCCTGGCGCACGTACTTTCATTCTGAATGGTTTATTGGCACCATCAGAAACCATATAAATACCAAATTCACCTTTAGGGTGCTCAACAGCCGAATAGATCTCACTGGCCGGAACGGTGTAACCTTCAGTAAACAGTTTAAAGTGGTGAATCAACGCTTCCATGTTTGACTTAACGTCTTCACGTGGCGGTGGCGTCACTTTATGATCGTCTGCCATAACAGGGCCCGGATTCGCCTTCAACCACTCAACACACTGCTTAATGATTTTGTTTGACTCACGCATCTCTGCAACACGCACCAGGTAACGGTCGTAAGTATCACCCGTCTTACCTACTGGAATGTCAAAATCCATTTTGTCGTACACTTCATACGGCTGTTTCTTACGTAGATCCCACTCAATTCCTGATCCACGTAGCATCGGACCGGTAAAACCAAGCTGCAAGGCACGCTCAGGCGAAACGATACCGATATCAACCGTACGCTGTTTCCAGATACGGTTATCCGTTAATAAAGTCTCATATTCATCAATATAACCAGGGAAACGTTCAGTAAAGGCTTCAATGAAGTCCAGCAGTGAACCTTCACGAGTTTCATTCAACTGATCCAGTTTTTTACCAGAGTGCCATTTTGATTTTTCATACTTAGCCATAGTGTCAGGCAGGTCACGATAAACCCCACCCGGACGGTAGTAAGTTGCGTGCATACGTGCACCAGATACCGCTTCATAGCAGTCCATTAGGTCTTCACGTTCACGGAATGCATATAGGAAAACAGTCATGGCACCAATATCTAATGCGTGTGCACCTAACCACATTAGGTGGTTAAGCACACGTGTAATCTCATCAAACATCACACGGATATACTGGGCACGTTCTGGTACTTCCAGATCCAGCATCTTCTCAATCGCCATAACATAGGCGTGCTCATTGGCCATCATTGAGACGTAATCCAAACGATCCATATAACCGATCGACTGGTTGTAAGGCTTATATTCAGCTAGTTTTTCTGTACCACGGTGCAGTAGACCGATATGTGGATCAGAGCGGACAATCGTCTCACCATCCAACTCCAATACGAGACGTAAAACACCGTGAGCAGATGGATGTTGTGGACCAAAGTTAAGAGTATAGTTACGAATTTCAGGCATAATTTATTCTCCGATTAGGCCTCTGCTGCTTCATCACGAACAACTCGCGGTACATTAACGCGGTTTTCAATTGATACGGGTTCATAAACAACACGGCCCTTTTCTGCGTCATAACGCATCTCAACATGCCCTGTAAGCGGAAAGTCCTTTCTCAATGGATGGCCGACAAAGCCGTAATCTGTCAAGATACGACGCAGATCAGGATGTCCATTGAATAAAATGCCGTAAAGGTCAAAAGCTTCACGCTCAAACCAGTCAGCAACACTCCACACATCGATCACAGAGTCGACCATTGGCAATGAAGTCGTTTCAGGAAACACTTTCACGCGAATACGTAGGTTATTTTCAACCGAAAGCAGATGATAAACCACGGCAAAACGGCGTTCCATGCTATCGGCCTTGTCAGAATTCTCATCTTCAGCAAAATCAAATACACCACGACTAAAACCGGTGTTTGCAGCTTTCAAAGTTTCCCAGTTAGCATCACCGTAACCAAGGTAATCGACACCACATAGGTCAATTAACTGCTCAAACTGCAGCTGGTCACGCAGGGTTTGAAAGGCGGAAAGGGAATCAGCCGGCTTGATCTCGATTGTCAACTCATTCAAATTAACTTTTGAAGAGACAATCTTATCGCCTAGGACTTCATTCACTTTGTTTTGTAAATCTAATACAGACTGTTTCATAACTTAGTTTTTACCGTGCTTTAAGACTAGCGTGCAATCGTGTTGGTGCGCTTGATTTTGTTTTGAAGCTGAATAATGCCGTATAACAGCGCTTCAGCAGTTGGAGGACATCCAGGAACATAGACATCTACCGGAACAATGCGGTCACAGCCACGTACAACAGAGTAGGAGTAGTGGTAATAACCACCACCGTTGGCACATGAACCCATTGAGATTACCCAACGAGGCTCTGCCATCTGGTCATAAACTTTTCTCAACGCCGGAGCCATCTTATTTACCAGAGTTCCAGCAACAACCATGACATCTGACTGACGTGGACTCGGGCGAAAAATAATCCCGAAGCGGTCAAGGTCATAACGAGACGCACCGGCATGCATCATCTCCACCGCACAACAAGCCAGACCAAATGTCATCGGCCACAAAGAACCGGTACGTGCCCAGTTAATTAATTTATCTGCAGAAGTGGTAACAACCCCTTCCTTTAATACACCTTCTATTCCCATTCTAGTGCACCCTTTTTCCACTCATAGATAAAGCCAACGACTAGCAGAGATAAAAATACGCCCATCGCTAACAAACCAAACGTTCCTACTTCATCAAGCACAATCGCCCATGGGAACAGGAATGCTATTTCTAAATCGAAAATAATGAATAAGATGGCGACTAGATAGAAACGTACATCAAATTTCATTCGAGCATCTTCAAAAGCTTCGAAACCACACTCGTAAGGTGAGTTTTTCTCTGAATCTGGTTTTTGAGGTCCCAACAGATAACCTACAAGGATCGGACCTACTCCGAAAAGAACACCTAGTACAATAAAGACTAAGATAGGAAGATAACTTTCTAGCATGGGTTTTTAACCTCTTCTAGCGTTTTATAAATCATCTTTGCAAGTTCGTTCTTGCAAAGACCTGTGTTTGGTGCCGATGGCCGGAGTCGAACCGGCACAGCTTGCGCCACTACCCCCTCAAGATAGCGTGTCTACCAATTCCACCACATCGGCAAATAAATTAGTTTGGTACAACAGGTGCGTTTGTCGGCACTTCATCTTGAGCTGGCTGTTCCACCTGCTTAGTTACACTCTGGTAACCTTTCGCCTGCTGACTACCTAAATAGGCAAGCGTTAAGCTGGTAATAAAGAACAGGGTCGCTAAGATCGCTGTTGTTCTTGATAGGAAAGTTGCTGAACCACCACTTCCAAATACGGAACTGGATGATGAACTTCCGCCACCAAAGTTTGCACCCGCATCTGCACCTTTACCTTGCTGCAATAGAACAAGGACGATCAGCGCAAGCGCAATAAGAATATGAATCGTCAAAATGATTGAAAACATGATTAACCTGCGGCTTTACAAATAGCGATAAAATCGTCAGCATTTAGTGAAGCACCACCAATCAGGCCACCATCGATATCCGGCTTACTGAACAGCTCTGCTGCATTGTTTGGTTTTACACTTCCGCCGTACTGAATAATTACTTTTTCAGCAACATCTGCATTTAAACCTGCCAACTTAGAACGAATGAATGCGTGAACATCTTGTGCCTGCTCTGGAGATGCCGTTTTACCTGTTCCAATGGCCCAAACTGGTTCATAAGCGATGACAACTTTATCAAAAGCATCTACACCGACTTTAGCCAGTACTGCATCCAGCTGCGTCTCAATAACCTGCTCCATTACACCACTTTCACGCTCTTCCAGAGTTTCACCTACACATAGAATTGGTGTAACACCAGACGCTAATGCAACCGCAACTTTATCTGCTACTTCTGCATCTGTCTCACCGTAGATAGCACGACGCTCAGAGTGTCCTAAAACAACATAGCTACAATCAAGATCTTTCAGCATCGCCGCTGACTGCTCACCAGTAAATGCACCTTGCTCAGGCTCAACGGCCATGTTCTGCGCACCAACCGCAATACGGTCTGTTGCTAAAGCACGAGTGACATAATCAATATAAATTGCAGGAGGACAGATAGCGACGTCAACGTCTCCAACTTCTACAATCTTAGAATTTAAATCAGACACCAAAGTCATAATCGATGCCTTTGAACCATGCATCTTCCAGTTACCGGCAACAAATGCTTTTCTCATCTGCTAATCTCCAACACAAAATTTCAACAATATTAGCGTTTTCTTCATTGAAATACAATCTTGCAATTTTATGAAAATTCTGCTTCTACTACCTTTGACAGGCTTTCTGCACAACTTTCTACCAAACTTAACTCTTCACCCTCAACCATCACACGAATTAATGGCTCAGTTCCAGAAGCCCTGATCAACACTCGACCAAGGTCTCCCAGCGTTTTTTCAACTTCCTTAACCGCTGATTGCAATACTTCACTCGCATCCAAATCTACTTTCTGGGCGATACGAATGTTCTTCAAAATATTTGGAAACTTTTTCATGTCAGCTGTTAATTCAGACAGACTATTGCCTGTTTCAACCAGGATCGACATCACTTGCAACGCAGCCACAATGCCGTCACCGGTACCAATCTTATCTAAACACAGCACATGACCGGATGGTTCAGCACCGAACTCCCAATTAAATTCGGTCAATTTCTGCATGACATA
>CAZNML010000043.1:0-16388 GCA_964574275.1 uncultured Thiosulfatimonas sp.
CAAGGAGAGTCCAGAGTCAAAATGGATCTTCCAGTATTCGCCGGAAAGTTTCTCTCAGACCGAAACGGATTATGCGGTAGAGGTGTGTCAGGCGGTGATGGATGTTTGGCAGCCAACAGTCGACAATAAGTGTATTTTAAACTTGCCTGCCACCGTTGAGAGTACATCGCCAAACCGTTTTGCCGATCAGGTTGAGTACTTTATCAATAAGTTGGACAACCGTGAGTCGGCTTTGATCTCGATTCATACCCATAACGATCGTGGCTGTGCAGTAGCTGCTGCAGAGTTATCGCTATTGGCGGGTGCGGACCGTATTGAAGGCACCTTGTTAGGTAATGGTGAGCGTACCGGTAATATGGATATCGTCACGTTGGCGATGAACCTGTTTAGTGAGGGTATTGATCCAGAGTTGGATCTTTCGCAACCGAATAAGTGGGTGCCAGTAGTGGAGGAGGTGACTCAGATTCAGACTCATCCACGTCACCCCTGGGTGGGTGAGGTGGTGTATACCGCCTATTCGGGCAGCCATCAGGATGCGATCCGTAAGTGCTTAATGAAACAGCAGCCGGATCAGCCGTGGAATGTGGCTTATTTGCCGATTGATCCGAAGGATCTGCACCGTGATTATGAAGCGATTATTCGTGTTAACAGTCAGTCCGGTAAGGCGGGTTCCGCCTTTGTTTTGGCGCAGGAGTATGGCTTGAATCTGCCTAAATGGGTGCAGCTTGATTTTGCACCGGTGGCACAGCAACTGGCTGAAAGGCAGGGTGGCGTGGTCAGTCATAAAGATCTGTATTCAGCTTTCTCTGATCAATATCAGCTTGAGGCGCAGGATACTGTCATTAACCACTATCAACTGGATCGTGATGGTGATGTCGAGCATCTATCTATCGAGGTGAATGGTGAGATCTGGCAGGGCAGCGTCAATGGTACCTTAAGTGCACTATGTGATGCCTGGAACAAGCGTACCGGTCAGGAAGTGGATGTGATTGACTACTCTGAGCACGCTTTACATACGCTGGACGACAGTCAAAATGCTGAACAGGGTAAAGATGCCAAAGCGATGGCTTATGTCTATCTGCAGCAGGACAACAGCCGTTCGGTTGGGGTTGCTATTGCCAAGGATACGGTTTCAGCGATGGTGATCGCGCTGTTGAAAGGTTTAAAGTAACTTTTAATTTCAAAACAGTCAGGCCTGACTGTTTTTGACAGGTTTCACGTGAAACAAAAAAACCGCTAAATACTTAATGTATCAGCGGTTTTTTTTGCGTCAAAGAGTGAGTTATTTTACAAAGTAAGCGTTCTCAGCGCTCAGTTTGTAGGTCCAAGGCAAGCCATTGTATTTCCAGCCAGCTTTTAAACGGTAACCTTTGTGTTCGCCTTTTTTCAATTTTCCACCTTCAAAGCCATCCGTCATAATATAGACGTTTTTATAACCATACTGGTCCAGCATTTTAGCGCCAGGTTGTGCACGTGAAGAACCAGAACGACACATTAAGATATAGGTGGACTCTTCATCGGCACCTAACTGCGCTGCCTTCTCTTCAAGTTCAGAGACAAAGTTACTGTTGGTTACTGATTTATAACGTGGCTTTTTCGCATCCATCTCATCGTATTTGAACAGAACAGAAGGGATCATAATCTGCGCTTCAGGTGTATAACCAACAAACTGCCACTCTTCAGGAGTGCGCACATCAACCAAAATGACCTTAGGGTCTTTCTTCATCATCTCATAGGCTTCATGTGAATCAACATAAAGACCTTGTGGTGTCTGTTTTTTTGGATCAGTCGGAGCCGGCGCAGCAAAACTGTTAGCAGTAAAAGAGACGGTAACCGCAAGCGCGGCAGCAATTGCTAGTTTTTTCATAGTGTTATCCTTGTTAAGTCATTAATCGATTCGGGATTCACTATAAATTAAAATATTATTAAATAGTAATATTAATTATTTATGCGTATATTGTTTTTGCTTATTAATATGTTTTATATAAGTCAATAAACATGGTTTATTAAGTGTAACCATTCTAGCTTGAACTCTTGCTTTTGGTTTATGATGGAGTCTGAAAAGAGTAAGGATAACTACGATGCCCCCGTTTAAACACCAAGTTATAAATAGTTTTGTTGTGTTATTGATACTGTTTGCTGTGCCTATTGCGGTGTTTGCACAGACTTCAGCAAGCGGTGAACAGTTAGACTGGTTTACCATGTTGATGTGGCTGTTTGGTGGTCTGGCGCTATTTCTGTATGGCATGGAAAAGCTGATCAAAGGCCTGTTGGTGGTGGCGGGTGATCGCATGAAAGAGATGCTCTCCAAGCTGACCACTAACCGGGTAATGGGCGCGGTCACCGGGGCTGGTGTCACCGCAGTGATACAGTCCTCTTCGGTCACCAGTGTCTTGGCAGTGGGCTTTGTATCTGCAGGTTTAATGTCAGCCGGCCAGGCGGCGGGAGTGATTATGGGTGCCAACCTGGGTACCACGGTGACCGCGCAAATCGTTGCCTTTAAAGTCACACACTATGCACTGATTATGGTGGCCATCGGTTTTCTGATTAAATTTGTCAGTAATTTACGTAAAAAAGTCGCGGTCGGTGAGCTGACAATGGGTCTAGGTCTGATCTTTTTCGGTATGGAATTAATGAGTCAGGGAATGGCACCACTGCGCGATTATGAGCCGTTTCTGGCATTAATGCGTGAGATGCAGAATCCGCTGTTTGGGATTCTGGTTGGTGCTCTGTTTACTGCTCTGGTGCAGTCCTCTTCGGCCACGATTGCGATTGTAATTGTAATGGCAAGTAATGGCTTTTTAACGCTTCCCGCCGGAATAGCGTTAGCGATGGGGGCAAATATCGGGACCACTGTTACCGCCATGTTAGCCACCATCGGTAAGTCACGAGAAGCGCTACGTACCGCTTTGATTCATGTGCAATTCAATTTCTTAGCGGTATTGATCTGGTTGCCTTTTATTCCTGAGCTTGCAACTATGGCGGTCTATATTTCCACCCATGACAGTGTGATTAATGGTACTGCGGTGGATCTGGCGGCTAATACCCCGCGTGAGATCGCCAATGCGAATACATTGTTTAATTTCATCAGCCTGCTGATCTTTTTGCCGTTGATATCGCTGTTTTTATGGGTGGTAAATAAGCTGTTGCCGGTACTGAGTGAAGAGAAAACCGTTGGCGAGTTTAAGCCTGAATTCTTAGAGCCGACTCTGTTGTCTAATCCGAGTTTGGCAATGCAAAATGTGAATTACGAACTTGAACTGTTTCAAAAGCAGATGGGTCTGTTTTACCGGCGTATGGTGGCTTTGATTTCAAAACCCACCATTGATAAATTGGCGCGTGAAGACCTGATTATTCACCGTTTAGGCAGTTATCAGAGTCAAATTTTGAGTTATCTGGGACGTGTCGGTCAGTCGGAAATGTCATCGGAAGAGCAGAAAGAGCATATGAAGCTGATGAATGTCGTCAATAATATCGAATCCATGTTGGATGCGATTCAGGTGAATATTCTGTCGGTACTGCATGAGATGTTGCAGGATGCGGTCAAACCGAGTGAGACGATGTTGAATTTAGTTGGACAATTTACCACCGAGGTCGGTAAAGCGATTGAAAATGCACTTGCTGCAATCTACTCTAAGGATTCAGAGAGGGCGATGGAGGTGATTGCCATTAAACCGACCATTGATCATCTAATGCAGGAGGCGCTGACACATCAGGTGAAACGTTTTCAGCCGAGTGAAGAGCGCCTGACCATTTTTCGTTATGAGATGCGTTTAGTGGATGGTTTCAAGCAGCTGCATACTCTGTCTAAAAGAACAGCGCGTTATCAGCTGGCCAGTTCAACCGAGGACAAAGTCGAAACCACCAAGAGCAGTGTAGTTGAATAAATTTTTTGCTGATAGCAGCCAGTTGCTTTTGTAAATTTTCTTATTTGAGTGTAAAAATTGACTCTTATAAACACACTTAGCTGCCACGTTCTTAATATTGCTAATGGTAAAGGTAGGGGTTGTGTTAAAAAACCTCTTAAATCGACTCAAATTAAGGATTTTTGACTCTAGTCGGTTTTTTTATATTTTTGTTTCACGTGAAACTTTACAGATAAACAAAAAGTGATTTTTTAAGCGAACAATTCAGGGCAGTTATGAAGATTTTAAGTTTAATGGCAGTAATGTCTATGTTATTTGGTTGTAGCTCACACCAATTTAAAAATAAACACAATCAAACT
The DNA here is from genome assembly GCA_964574275.1 of uncultured Thiosulfatimonas sp. Taxonomy (GTDB): domain Bacteria; phylum Pseudomonadota; class Gammaproteobacteria; order Thiomicrospirales; family Thiomicrospiraceae; genus Thiomicrorhabdus. The sequence goes on from CAZNML010000043.1 coordinate 4,226, forward strand.
GAAAAACAGTTTTTAATGGATCGAGTGCAGTGCCAAAGCGTCGCCTCTGGTCAGGCTAGTTCGAGTGACTCATCCAGGTTGGTCACTTATGAAGAGTGTATGCGCAACCTGGGTTATCGCTCAAAGTAGTTAAGGGTTAATTACTCGCCATGTAGAGTAATGACCACTTTTCGTTGAAAACGGCCGGTACGGTGCTCATATAAAAACAGTCCTTGCCAGGTTCCCAGATTCAAATAGCCATTAGTAATGGGGATGGTCTGACTCATATCGGTAATCATGCAGCGGATATGACCGCTCATATCATCATCCCCCTCATAGTTGTGGCGATAATTCGGATCGCCATCCAACACGTTTTTTTGCATCCAGTACTCTATATCTTGACGCACTGTCGGGTCCGCATTTTCGGTAATAATCAGAGAGGCGGAAGTGTGCTGAATAAAGACATGGCAAGTGCCGGTTTTAATATTGGTTTGCTGCACAAACTTGTTGATCTGATCGGTAATATTAAAGGTACCTCGTTTAGAGGAGGTAAAGGTTAGCTCTGTTTGTACTGTTTTCATATAACGTCTTATTTTTGAAAGAGAAATAATGTTTTTATAACTAAAAAAATTTTTACTTACAGCTTGGTAAAATTTATAATGACCTATTAAATATATCTTATCTTTGTCATAAAATTATAAGATTATCCATTTATCCTTATAGCTGTTGTAATTAACAGTTATAAATAATGTATTTCGGGGCTTAATTGGCTTTTTTTAACCGCGCGTCAATCTATTTTATCTTAGCCAGTGTCACTTTGTTGTCACTGGCTTTGGCTTTTGTATTGACGGTCAGCGGCATTTCAAAAAACCAGGATGATGCTATTCAGCTTACCAAGAGTGTGCAGAACCAGCTGGTTCATGCCCGACTGGGACTCACTCAAAACATCAGTTTTGACCCTCGATTACAGCCGTTGCCGGTCGATGAAATCCGCCGCAGTTTTCAGCAGGCTGAGCATAATCTGTCGTCATTAAATGACATTGTCTACTCTTACTACCTGTTTTCTCAGCAGAGTAATCTGCAGCAGGATGTGTTGTGGTTACAGCAGAAGGTGGAGGGGTTACGCTTTGATATAGAGCAGGAGCTGATTGGATCTAATGCTACTCTGGCGCTAAACACACCAATCAAAGAGGTAGACAGCACCTTTTCCGAGATACACCATCGACTGGTTCAAATTGAGAACTCGTTGGTATCCGGCTTGGCATCGGCCAATCAAACCTTTATTCACAGTCTTTTTCTGATCTCTATTCTGGTCATTGTTATTGGTACGATTGCCATTTTCTGGTTTAGACGTACTCGCCAAAAGCAGCTAGAACACATGCAGCTGCTTGAAGATGTGAATCAGCTGGTGCGCCAAAAAAATGCGCTTTTAACCTCAGCCAATGAACGCAATCAAAACTATCTGGATGTTGCCGCTGTTATTATTCTGGTGTTAGACCGTGCCGGCAATATCAGCATGATCAACCGCAAGGGGTGTCAGGTTCTAGGCTATGAAGAGTCGGATCTGCTTGGTAGAAACTGGTTTGATATGTGTGTGGCTGAAGAGGCTAGAGAGTCACTTAAAGAGCTTTATAACGGCATTGTTAATCACCACCAACCCATTTTAGAGCACTTTGAAAGTGGTGTGATTGACCGCAATAGTCATGAACGAATGATCTCCTGGAAAAATGTACTGCTGACCGATGATGAGGGCAATATCAGCGGTATGATCTCCTCCGGTGAAGATGTTACTGAGCTGAAAAAGACCGAAGAGCAGTTGGCTTTTATGGCGCATCACGATACCTTAACAGGCCTGCCTAATCGCTCTCTATTAAATGCACGTTTGCAGCATGCACTGCAAATAGCCCATCGTCAACCAACGCTGCTGGCAGTCTGTTTCTTTGATATCGATAACTTTAAAACCATTAATGACAGCTATGGTCATGATGTCGGTGATGAACTGTTAATCACGGTGGCCAATCGTATTCAGGATATTATTCGCAAGAATGATACTCTGGCGCGTTTGGGGGGTGATGAGTTTGTACTGGTGCTGGAAAATATTCGTGATAAGACCGAAGTGGCGGTCATTATTGAAAAGATTCTGGTGGCATTCAGTCAGCCGATGACTATTGAAGAGCATACTTTGGCCGTGACCACCAGTATTGGAATCAGTCTCTATCCGCAAGATGGTTTGGATGTGAGCTCCTTAATCAAGTTCGCAGATACGGCTATGTACCAGGCTAAAGGTGACGGTAAAAATACCTATGCGTTCTACGCTGAACATATGACCGAAGAGTTGATGCAGCGAGTCTATATTCAGAATGACCTTAAAACTGCTCTGGAGGAGGAGCAGTTTGAAGTGTTCTACCAGCCGCAAGTGGATCTTTTTACCAATAAACCTGTAGGGCTTGAGGCTCTGGTGCGCTGGAACCATCCGGAAAAAGGGGTGGTAATGCCGAATGAGTTTATTCAGTTTGCCGAGGAGTCGAACTCCATTAAAGAGATCGGTTATCAGGTGCTTAAACGTGCCTGTTTAGATATTAAAGAGCTGCATAAAGAGAAGCTGTTTGACGGTTATGTGGCGGTCAATGTATCGGCCATTCAGCTGAAGGATCATGACTTTATTCCGATGCTGGTTGATCTGATTGAGGAGACCGGTATTGAGCCGGAGTGGCTGGAGCTGGAGTTAACGGAATCGGTGGTTATGAATGAGACCAAAGAGGGCATCTCTATGTTGAACTCTTTAAGCAAACTCGGTGTGAAAATTGCCATTGATGACTTTGGAACCGGTTACTCCTCTTTGAGTTATTTGAGCGAACTGCCATTTGATAAACTCAAGATTGATATGTCTTTTATTCGCAATGTGTTAAATGACGAAAAGGCACGCACCGTCGCCGAAGCGATTATTCAGCTGTCCAACAGTATGAATATGACGACCATCGCTGAAGGTATCGAGGTCAGCGAGCAGCAAGAGTATCTTAAAGTCTGCAAATGTGAGCAGGGACAAGGTTTTCTATTCAGTAAACCAAAACCGATGCGTAAGTTAAAACGCTGGCTGAAAAAAGCGGCTTAAGCTTTTATGGCACTAAGCCAGTCCATGGGTTTGTTATCTTAGTGTAGCCATTCTGCTCGACTCTGGGTTAGGCTATAATGCGCCCATATTTATCAAAAAAGAATAATTAAAATGTCTCTACACACAGAATCCAATCCCCTTTTAGATGTTACCGATCTACCCGCTTTTGAAAAGTTTCACGTGGAACATGTTGAAGTTGCCATTGATCAGCTGTTAATGGATAACCGAGCTGAAATTGAGCGTCTGGTGTCGATGTCGGAACAGCCAACATGGCACAACTTTATTGAGTCCTTGGAGAAGATTGATAACCGTTTTCAACGTGTTTGGGGGCCGGTTGGTCATCTGGATTCGGTCAAAAACAGTGATGAGTGGCACCAGGCCTATACCGCCTGCCTGGAGAAAGTGACCGCTTACTATACCGAGGTAGGGCAGAACAAAGGCTTGTTTGCTAAATTTACTGCGCTAGAGGCCAGTGACGAGTATCAAAGCTACTCTTTGGCACAGAAAAAGGTTATTGAGAACGCACTGCGCAACTTCCGTTTATCCGGCATTGATCTGCCAAGCGAACAGCAGAAACAGTATCAAACGATCTCACAGCAACTGTCACAGCTGAGCAGCCAGTTTGGTAATCAGGTATTGAAATCGACTCAGGCCTGGTCAAAAAACATTGTCGATCAAGCCGAGTTGGCAGGTCTGCCGGAGAGCGCTTTAGGTCTGTTGCAACAGTTAGCGCAGCAAAAAGAGCTCTCTGGCTGGTTGGTGACATTGGATTTCCCATCCTATCTGGCGGTAATGACGCATGCCGATTCACGACAACTGCGCGCTGAAGTCTACCGCGCTTTTAGTACACGTGCTTCTGATCAAGCGGACAATCCTGAATTTGATAACTCAGAAATCATTGAGCAGATTCGCCAGCTGCGTCACCAAAAAGCCAACCTGCTCGGTTTTGAACAGTATGCCGACTACTCTTTGGCCACCAAAATGGCTGAGAGTACCGGACAGGTACTGGGCTTTTTACGCGATTTGGCGACAAAATCCAAACCGCAGGCGGAGCAGGAACTGGCGACTCTGGCAGCCTTTGCCAAGAGTGAGTTAGCGATTGAAGAGCTACAGCCGTGGGATGTGGCTTACGCTTCAGAGAAGCTGAAAAATGCTACCCTGTCTCTTTCTCAAGAGAAGTTACGACCGTATTTTCCGGTCAAATCGGTGTTAGCAGGCCTGTTCAATATTACACAGAGCCTGTTTGGCGTAGCGGTCAAAGAGAAGCAGGGCGTGGCCAGCTGGCACCAAGATGTGCGCTTTTTTGAGTTGGTTGACGAGGCTGATCAGGTGATCGGTCAGTTCTATCTGGATCTGTATGCGCGTGAAAATAAACGCGGTGGGGCGTGGATGGATTCTGCGGTAACACGCTGGAAACATCAGGGTGGAGAGCTGCAGATACCAGTGGCTTATCTGGTGTGCAATTTCACTCCACCGGTTGGCGACAAGCCGGCCTGCTTAACGCATGATGAAGTGACGACTTTGTTCCATGAGTTTGGACATGGTATCCATCATCTAATGACACAGATGGAGCACCTGGATATCTCAGGTATTAGTGGTGTACCTTGGGATGCGGTTGAGCTGCCGTCGCAGTTTATGGAGAACTTCTGCTGGGAGCGTGAAGGTCTGGACCTGATGTCGGCGCATATCGACAGCGGTGAACCTCTGCCTGATGCGTTATTTGAGTCGCTAAAAAACAGCCGCGGCTTCCAGTCGGCGATGATGATGGTGCGTCAGATTGAATTTGCGCTAATGGATTTTGAGTTGCACAGCTTCTATTCGGAGCAGGACAAAGAGGATATTTTGGATCTAGCCAAACGTATCCGCGATGAAGTGGCGGTGGTGCAGCCACCGGAATATGCGCGTCAGCTGCACAGTTTCAGTCATATCTTTGCGGGTGGTTATGCCGCCGGTTATTTCAGTTATAAGTGGGCTGAGGTGCTCTCTGCCGATGCCTTTAGCCTGTTTGAAGAGACTGGTATTCTTAATGCTGAAACCGGTGCCAAATTTAAAAACAGCATTTTGGCGGCCGGCGGCTCGATTGATCCGATGGTGCTGTTTAAAAACTTCAGAGGGCGCGAGCCGCAAATTGAAGCACTGCTTCGCCACAGCGGGATTGCGGGTTAATTATATCCGATAAAATTAAACCCATAATCATGCAGTGGGAGAGAGTCGTGTCAGCCTGGTTTTTACAAAGAAACTTTTTCCCACTGTTTATCGTGCAGTTTTTAGCCGCGTTTAACGATAACTTATATAAAAATGCGATGGTGATGCTGATCGCCTTTCAGTTAAGTCACTCCGGTGAGCAGACTGGTCTTTACATCACTTTAGCGGCGGGTGTTTTTATTCTGCCGTTTTTCCTGTTCTCCTCTTTTGCCGGTCAATTAGCCGATCACTATCCTAAATACATTTTGATTCGTAAGATTCAACTGGCCGAGATCTTTATTATGGCGACCGGAGCGGTTGGCTTTTTAACGATGCAGTTGGAGTGGCTGTTTTTGGCGCTGTTTTTAATGGGATCGCAGTCCGCCTTTTTTGGGCCGATTAAGTATTCGATACTGCCGGAAGTGCTGGATCAACAGCATCTGATGCGCGGTAATGCCTGGTTCAGCGGTTCCACCTTTATTGCCATTCTATTGGGCACCATTATGGGCGGAACCCTGGTATTGATTGAGGACGGTGTCGAGCTGATCTCTATCCTGGTGCTCTCGCTGTCGATAATAGGTTATGTGACCAGTTTAATAGTGCCAAAAACGCAGCAGGCCTGTTCACACATTGAGATTGACAGGAATATTGTTCGCAGCACCTGGCAGATTATTCACGCCAGTCGCAACCATAAAGCGGCCTTTTTTGCCGTACTGGCCATCTCCTGGTTCTGGTTTATCGGCGCGGTGCTGCTGAGTCAGATACCGACCTTTGTCAAATACAGTTTGCAGGCCAATGAGGATGTGGTGGTGGCCTTTCTAACTCTGTTCTCGGTTGGAATTGCAGTGGGGGCAGGCCTGGTCAGTCAACTCTTTAAACAGCAGTTAACTCTGCGTTTCCATCCGTGGTTATTGGTTTTGATGTCGCTGTTTTTAGTGTTAACGGTGTGGGTGGCAAACTCTATTGCAGTGCAAATACCGGCTAATGCAGATCTAATCGGTTTAGCGGACTTTTTACAGCGGTGGCCGCAGAGTCTGACTCTGCTGTTTATGTTTGCTTTAGCCATTGCCGGTGGTGCCTATATCGTCCCGCTGTACACGCAGCTGCAAATTAAAACGCCAACGGCCTCCCGTGCTAGAATGGTGGCAGTTAATAATATTATCAATGCACTGTTAATGGTGCTGTCGTCTGTGTTAATAATGGTAGGTTACCTGTTTGATCTGAGCCTGCCCTCCATGTTGCTGATTGTAGGGCTGTTCAACCTCTTAATGGCAGGGTGGTTTATTCGAAATTGTAAGGAGTCACAATGAAGTGGTTGGTTAAATCGTTTGCGCGGTTTTTATTTAAAATTTTCTATCGTGTCGAAGTCAAAGGCTTAGAGAATTACCATGCCGTAGACCAAAAGCAGCAACCGCTTTTAATTATCGCCAACCACATTTCTTTGCTGGATGGCCCTCTGATTGAGCTGTTTATTCCTGGTGAGACCACCTTTATGGTTGGCGAGAACCACGCCAAAAAGTGGTATGGCAAGGCGGTGCTCTATTTCAGCCACTTCTTTACCGTGAATATGAACAGCCCTTATGCCGCAAAACATATGATTGCCGAGTTAAAACGCGGTAAACAGTGCATGATCTTTCCTGAAGGCCGTATCAGTACCACAGGTGGATTGATGAAGGTATATGAAGGCACGGCGATGGTGGCAGATAAAACCAATGCTGCTTTGCTGCCGATTCATATTCAGGGGGCGGAGCTGAGTAATCTCTCCTATCTGAATGGCCGCTTTTTCGCCTATATCAAGCAGTTCTGGTTTCCTAAAATTACCCTGACGGTACTGCCGCCGCGAACCATGCATGCAGCGCAAGGCGATAGAGGTCACAAGCGACACCGCGCACTGAAGAATCAGATTTTCACGCTGATGCGTGACCTGCCTTATTACGGACAGGTTGAACAGAAGAGTATCTTTAAAGCGCTGATCAAAGCCAAGCAGACCTACCATAAAGGCGATATCTGTATTGAGGACATCAATGACCAGTCATTGAACCTGAAAAAGCTGGTCGTGGCCTCAGCCGTGTTAGGTAAGCAGCTGCATAAGGTATTGGGAGAAGAGAAGAGAGTGGGTCTGATGTTGCCGAATGTCACCGGTATGCCGGCCACCTTCTTTGCCTTGCAGGCCTACAGTCATGTACCGGCAATGATCAACTTTACCGCCGGATTAAAGGCGATGAAATCGGCCTGCCAGACTGCCGAGCTAAAGACTGTTATCACCTCACGTAAGTTTGTCGAGGCATTTGAACTGCAGGCGGTGATTGAGGAGATGCAGCAGTGTGTGCGTTTTATCTATCTGGAAGACATCAGACAGCATATCGGTCTGCCACAGAAGCTGGGCGGACTGTTTAAACGTAAACAGGGGCTGCCTGGCTTTAATCACTCAGCGGAAGACGAAGCGGTCATTCTGTTTACTTCCGGCTCGGAAGGGGTGCCAAAAGGGGTGGTGCTGTCGCATCAGAATGTCACCAGTAATATCGAGCAGATCAGTGCTATGCTGACACTGCTGCCGGGACAGAAGTTGTTTAATGCTTTGCCAACCTTCCACAGCTTTGGTTTAACGGCCGGTATGTTATGGCCAATCCTAAAAGGGGCCAAGGTGTTTTTATACCCTTCACCGCTGCACTATACGGTGATTCCAGAGATGGCCTATCAAACCAATGCACATATGATTTTTGGTACCGATACCTTCTTTAGCGGTTATGCGCGTAAAGCCGATCCTTATGATTTTTACAGTGTGCAGGGAATGGTTGCCGGGGCGGAGCGTCTGCGTCCGGAAACGCGTCAAGTCTATGCCGAGAAGTTCCATACCCCAATTTTTGAGGGTTACGGTGTGACTGAGACCACCCCGGTGCTGTCGGTGAATATTCCGACCTCATTTAAAAATGGCTCAGTCGGTCAGTTTGTGCCGGCAGTGGAGTATCGCCTTGAAGAGGTTCCTGGTATTACCGAGGGTGGACGTCTGTTTGTTAAGGGGCCGAATGTGATGAAAGGTTATCTGATGCCGGACAATCCAGGTGTATTGGTGCCGCCGCAACAGGGCTGGCATGATACCGGTGATATTGTCGATGTCGATGAAGATGGCTTTGTCTGGATCAAAGGCCGCGCCAAACGTTTTGCCAAAATTGGTGGAGAGATGGTGTCGTTAACCGCGGTGGAAACCTATATCAATCAGGCAAGCCCAGAGGGTCATCATGTCATCGTGGCGGTTCCAGATCAGCGTAAGGGTGAGCGTCTGGTGCTGGTGACCGACGATACCACTTTGAGCCGTAGCACCATTACCGAGGCCGCCAAGCAGAATCAGGTGGCCGATATTATGATTCCAAAAACCATTATTCTGGTGGAGAGTGTACCGGTATTAGGCACTGGTAAAACCAATTATCCGGAAGTTCAAAAAATCGCCGAACACCATTTTGATTCATAATTAATCGCAGTGTGTTGAGTTGATAAAAAAGCCACCTTAAACGGTGGCTTTTTTGCAGGCACAACGGCTATAAAAACCTTAGCCAAATAGAGTTAATCGAATTGACGCGCAGCCTTAACGCGCATACAGTGATTTCAGTTTGGAATCACTCTGTTGCTGTTTGGCCAGGCCTGTCTGTTGCAGTGATTTCAGCTGTTGACATAACTGCTCAGTCAGCTGGCTGTCTAGTTCCGCACTACTGTATAAACCGGCCTCTAACTGTTGCAGCAGGTGCTGTAACGGTTGGTCTTCTAACTGGCCAAAGTGTTGAATATCGTACTCGTTTTTTAACCACTGCTTAATGGCCGGGTAGAGTGCTTTAGCCGGTAGCTCACAGATGGAATCCAGATCTGACCAGGCCTGACTGTTTTCAGATATCGATACTGTCTCGTTAACCATAGCGGTCTGTGGCCGTTTGTGCTGCTGTTGACGCTGTTTAATCAGCCAGGCCAGGGTAGCAAGCCATAACACAGCAAACAGTGCGCTTAACCACTGCCAAATTGATGATACGTTGCCTTGAATGGATTGTAAGCCACCGGGAGTCGCTTGCAGGTCGTGGGTCGGCAGAGTGCAGTCAACCAGGCTCTGTTGTTCAATCAGCGCCGCCTCTACCTCAAATGTTTTAGCGGGCAGGGTGGTTTTCTCCAGTTTATTGGTTTGGGTATTCCACCAGTACAGCACCTGTTCCGGCAGGGTGATGCTGCCGGCTTTAGTCACAATAATGGAGCGTTTGAACTGTTTGACGCTGTTAATACCGCTGGCGGTTTTGGTCTCTGCGCTGTTGGGTTTCTCCGGATAGACCTTGTAGTTCAGTTGCGACAGCAGTTTAAGATTAGGCAGTTGATTGGCCTTTTGACCGATCACATTCATCGTCACCACCTGTGTCAGTGTATCGCCGATACGGATCTTGTCCGTCACCGGTTGGGTCCAATTTTCGGTTAAGGTCACCGATTTTGCCGGTAGCCAGCTATTGCTGGATTCTTTGTCAAAACTGGACGGTTCGGCTTTTACAGCCAGGGTAATGCCTTTGGCAAACTCCTTAACCTGTTTTAAACGTCCGGCGTATTGAATGCGGCCGTTAAACATCGGCGGATCGATTTTGATCTGGCCGCTGCTCTGCGGGTAGAGTGCATAAATCCACTCGTAAACGGTGTAACTTTTTCCCTGGATTTTTTTCTGGTAGACCGACTGCTCTTTGAGTTCTTCAATCAGCATCTTTTCAAATTTAGGCGGACGAATCAGGCCGTCGACATAGCGTCCCTGATGATAGAAACGCAGGGTGTAGATTACCTGCTGCTGAATATAGGGTTTTGGCTGGTCAATACTCGACTCTAAAAAGAATGGACGCAGCGACGTACCTTTATGCTGTACCTGTATGGGCGTGACCTTCAGCGAGTAGGGCTGGCTTTTGACATTCTCCAACACAAAAGGCGGAATAATCAGCTCGCCCTGTTGCTGTGGCAGCAGCTGAATAATCCAGCTGGTACTGGATTGAAAATTGCCATTTACCATCTGAATGTTATTGCTGCGCTGAGTGCCCAATACCTCAAACTGATCTTTGAGTTGTGTCAGATCAAGCTGTCCTGTGGTGACCTGAAAGTCAGCGGTGATTTTCAGGGTGACAATATCGCCAAACTCAACCGTCTGTCGATCGGTCTCAACCGTTACCGTTTTTGACCAGGCCTGGCTTGAAAACAGTAGCGATAGAGCCAGAAACAGGTTAAAAGCCAGGGTTTTAAACAGGCTGTGACGATAGCTGGAGTTTAAGGGTCTGTTTACCATATCTTTTCTGCCGGTTTGCTGGACGACTCTTGCTGGCCGTTCTGTTGTTGAAATTGGTACTCAAATTTACGTTTCAGGAACAGGCCGGGCTGATCTGGAATCTGCTTTAACCAGTTATCGGTGGCGCGCTGCTGCTCCTGCTGTTTCATCTCGGTTGAGGTTTCTGCTTTTTGACCACTATTATCTGCCAAGCCAGCGCCCTGTACTGAATCCTGCTGGGACTGATCAGACTGCTCGGATGTGTCTTCACCCAGCTCGCCCTTGGCACCCTGTGTGGTGTCTGTCTGCTGATCCTGTTGCCCATGCTCGCTTGGCTGTTGGCTTGAAGCGCTGTTTTGCTGTTGACTGCCTGGCTCTGTTTGTTGTTGTTTGCCGGAGTCCGACGCCTGATCTGAGTAGTTATCTGCCTTATCTGTCTTATCTGACTGGCTCTGCTGTTCACCCTGCTCGGCTTCACCTTGCTTCTGCTCTGGCTGCTGCGACTCTTTAGTCTGGCCACCGCTTTGATTCTCTTCGGAATCCACCGAACCACTATTGTTGCTGGACTGTGACTGATTAAGCAGCTGCTCAATCAGCTGTAGATTACTTTTGGCATCGGCATGTTGCGGCTGCTGTTGCAGCGTCTGCTGATAGGCCTGTTTCGCCTCTTCCAACAGGCCTTGTTTAGCCAGGGCATTGCCCAGATTATAGTGGCCCTGTGCACTGTTATCTTTTTTAAACTGCTCTGCGGCCTCTTTGAATCTACCCAGGCGGTAGAGCGTGGTGCCTTTCCACTGGCTGTTTTCAAACAGTGAGGCCGCCGCTTCAAGGTCCTGTTTCATCCAGGCGTTATAACCTTGTTGGTCCGGCGTTTGAAAGACATCGGTAAAGTCGGACAGCTCCGCTTCAGCGTAACTGGATGGTGAGTAGAGTGTTCCCAGCGGGAGTACCATTAGTAGAGCCAGGCTAAACAGCCAGCCTCGACGATAAGCGAAAGCCAGCAGCGGCAGCATCGCCAGTATCACCGCCGTGCCGTCATCCAGCAGATGCACCACCTCTTTGTCGGCGGCTTGCTGCTGATTCTGTTTGGCCACGGCAGCCAGGTTAGATGGAATCAACAGTGGCAGATCACTGTCATCGACTTTTAATGGCGTTAAGGCAGCGCCACTGGCGGCACTGATCTTCTCCAGCTGGTTATAGGGCAGCTTGGGGGTGATAATCTGTTCGTTTGCGTCACGCAACAGACCGTAATTCGGAATATGCACCGTGCCGCCGCCCTGGGTACCGACTGCCAGAATACTCAGGCTGATTGCGTGATCCTGCAGCCACTGTTCAATCTGTTGACGCTGTTCAACTTCAATGTCATCGGTCACCCAGATAATGTGTCCCTGATTGATCTGCGAGGCGCTTAACATCTGCTGTGCCAGCTCAAACGCCTGCAGCGGATCAGAGCCGTATTTTGGCATAATCAGTGGATTCAGGGCGGGCAGTAACTCCAGCAGGGTTTTGTTGTCTTCCGAGATCGGTGCAATAGTATGGGCACTGCCGGCATAACCGATCAGGCCAATGGACTGTTCTGGGTGCTTTTGCAATAGATCAATCAATTTGAAACGGGCGCG
>CAZNML010000044.1:0-16371 GCA_964574275.1 uncultured Thiosulfatimonas sp.
CCGTGGATTGCCATGCCGGATCACACCAACCCGATTGCTGGTGATTATGGCTGGCCAACTGCGGCTGCAACTGCACTCAAATTACAGCAGCAACACGCCGATTCCACTGAAGAGCTGCCGCTGTTTGTCTCCAACTGGAGTTATGCCAGCCATCTGGTGTGGTATGCGCGCCCGCAACCGGTCTATATTACCAGTGGCAAACAGACGCAATTTGAGTTCTGGTTTGGTCGTGGTCAGGCGGGCATGAACGGCCTGTTAGTGGTGCCGCACTATGAGAAGATTCCGCCCAAAGTCGGCATCAAAAATCGCTTTGAGCGCTGTGAGTTGCTGCAGAAAGAGTCGCTGTCAGAGAACGGTTCCATTATTGTGACCTACCACTACTATCTGTGTCATAACTTTTTGACTAAGTAATGGCCGGAACGATGCAGACATTTTTTTCACGGCTGGGCGCTATCCTGCTGGCACCACTGACCAAACCACTGCAGATTGCGCAAGAGATTATCCATCAGCCGCAGAAAGCCTATCCGGTGGTCGACTTCCTAAAAGGCCTCAGCGTGTTAATGGTGATTCTGTTTCACGTCTTCTTTGCGGTGTTTTTCCTGTTTAAAGACGATCTAGGCCGTCTGCACCAGTTTATTGCCAGCATTCCAACCGGCCTCTCCTTTATTCTGGCATTTGATAAGGCGGTGGATATCTTCTTTATGTTGAGCAGCTTCCTGCTCAGCTATGGCCTGCTGAAGGTCTACAGCAAAAAACAGTCGATTCATATTCGCCGTTTCTATCTGCACCGCTTTTTTCGTATCTACCCGCTGTTTCTGGTGGCATTGCTGCTGTATGGTTTAGGCGACCTAAATAAGCTACTGAGCGAAGGCTGGTATAGCCTGCTGTTTATCGAGAACATCTACAGTAAAGGCATTATCCCGGTGCAGTGGAGTCTGTCGATTGAGGTGCAGTTCTATCTGCTGATGCCGTTTTTAATTCTGTTTTTAGCCAGAAGCCAGCACCCGATTAAGTGGCTGCTGCTGTTAACAGGCCTGTCGATTTTAATGCGTTTTGCATTGGCAGTTGAAACACCGGTGATCTATCAGACGCAGTGGATGGACGCGCTCAACCAACCGGTTGGCAAGGTGTATATGGACACCATGTACTATGTGATTGAGGGCCGCCTGACGCCGCTGATTTTAGGTATGCTGTGGGCATTCCTGTTGTGGCGTTACCCGGATTATCAGCTGAATCTGCAACCGCTGACACAGCTGCTTATCTGGGCCATCGCTTTAACGGTGATCTACTGGAGCATGCGTTTTCCGGTCTACCATATCGACTCCCCCTACTACAGCGGCTTCAATGAGATGCTCAATCTGGCGGTGGTTACCCTGCACCGCATTGTGTTCAGTGCCGCCATTCTGCTGTTAGTGCTGCTGACTCACTATCAGGTCAATCAACGGGCGCATAATCCTTTGACCACCTGGAAGGGGTGGCGTCTGCTGTCTGAAGTGGCCTATCCAATGTACTTCTTCCACTTCCCGTTTATTGCCATTGCCTGGGTTATTGTTTTGGGCACGGTTGACCCTAAAACCATTACCGAAGTATCACTGTGGAATGTGCCGTTGGTGTTTGTTCTGGCAGTGCTGTTTACGCTCTATCTGTCACTGTGGCTCAACTTTCTGGTGGAGGCGCGTTTTATCCGCATAGGAAAACAGATTGAAACTAAATGGTTTGGCGGGCATAATGGGGCACAAAATAACGCAGACCGAAAATAACCCAAATCGGCCAATATCAAACCCTAAGTTAGAGTCCATAAAATGATATCAATAATTGTTCCTACCTATAAAGAAGTGGAGAATCTGAAGCCTTTAAGCGAGATGATTCAGCAGGCACTGGGCGAACAAAAGTATGAGATCATTATTATGGATGACAACTCGCAGGACGGTTCAGCAGAGCTGTGTGATGAGTTGGCCAGCGAGCACCCGATCCGCATCGTCACCCGTACCGAAGACCGTGGACTGTCACCGGCGGTGATTGACGGCTTTGATCACGCGCAGGGCGACTATGTGGTGGTGATGGATGCCGACCTGTCGCACCCAGCCAATGCCATTCCAAAGATGATTGAACAGCTGCAATCCGGCGAGAGTGACTTTGTATTGGGCTCACGTTATGTTCCAGGCGGCTCGATTGACGAGAGCTGGACCCTGTGGCGTTATATCAATTCAGCGGTGGCCACTCTGCCGGCTCTACCATTGACCCGTGTTAAAGATCCGATGTCCGGATTCTTCTCGGTGCGCAAGGCGGACATTCCCGCTCGCGCTGAGCTGTCACCTATCGGTTACAAGATCGCGTTAGAGGTCATGGTCAAAGGCGACTTTGAAAAGGTCAGTGAAGTGCCAATCCACTTTGTCGACCGCGTGCACGGCGAATCCAAGCTGACGTTGTCTGAACAACTGAAATACCTGCGCCACCTGCGCCGTCTATATCAGCACAAATTCAAAACCAAAGCGGAATTCCTGCAGTTTGCAGCCGTAGGTAGCAGTGGTTTTATTGTCGATCTACTGGTCTATTTAGTTTTGCAGATGTTCGGTGTTTCACATACCGTAGCTCGTGCCATCTCTTTCTGGCCGGCGGCGACCTGGAACTGGATGCTAAACCGTCTGGTCACCTTCAGTCATCGTGAAAAGACACGTAAACGCACTCAGTGGGGCGCCTTTGTCAGCAGTTCGCTGCTTGGCTTTACCGTCAACTATGGTACCTACTACACACTGACCACCTATGTGCCCTTCTTCCAGGAACATACAATCTTAGCGCTGATTGTCGGGGTGTTAATGGGAATGGGCTTCAACTTCACCATCTCCAATCTGTTTATCTTCAAGAAACTTCGTGAGGACATTCGCGAAGAGGAGAAGACGCAGTCAAAATAGTCCGCTCGTGACGGTTTGCCGTTACGGTTTGGTCGAAGCCGCTGAGTTTCTGAAAGCCAGCTGCTGCGCTACCATCTGCTCAAAGGCATCGATCAAAGGCTGATACTTCTGCGGGTTCTGCTCCAACTGCGACAGCACCTCAAATACCGCTTCCACTGTTGATAAAGAGCCCTGATCTTTCTGCTTACGTATCTGATAAGCGGATGGACGCTGTGGGGTTAACTGCAAACGCGGCAGAGCCTGTAGAAACGGGTTGAGCATCATCATCTTATGCGTTTTACGCCAGGTACCATCCAGCACCAGTATCTTAATCTGTGATAACGCAAACCTCTGTCGCGCCTGCTCGATATTCAGCATAAGTGGCGAACTCTCCCCCTGCTTTAAGGCCTCTACCTCGGGATAGAGCAGTAGTACCTCCCCCTCTGCCAACCACTGATGCAGTGAAGCTTCATCACTAAAATCCTCACCGACCCACAGCTTTGAGTTCTGCAAACTCAGCTCAACAATGCGCGCCGTGCCTTTGATTTGAGAGACCTCACTCGGGTGCTGCAGGATCGCCACTTCCACAGTATTATCGATGGCTTGTATCCAGTGGCATAAGCAGACTTTTTCCGGTCTTTGACAGGTTGGGCAGATCACTCGTGACATAATAACGAACAGTTGAGGTTAAAATAGAGCTCTATGATACTAAAGCACAGCAAAAAGAGTAGCTCACAGTGGCAGTTTGAAGCGGTTACGAGCGAGAATATTCGACTACTCAATCACTTTTTAAAACAGCACGCTGAGCCGACAGCCGGTCGCGGCGACTGGAACTACTGGATTAAACAGCACAATAAAATCGTGGCTGTAGCACGGCTACTGCCTGTTAATGGCAATGTCAGCAATGGGCTGTGGCTACGAGGGGTTTATGTTATAGAGAGTGAGCGTCATCAAGGCCTGGGGTCACAACTGATAACTTGGATCCATCAGGATCTGCAAAACAGAGTAAAAACACAAACCAATCAAAATAATCAGGCCTGTTCATTTCAAATTTATGCATTTCCATACAGCCATTTAAGCTCATTTTATAGCGCTCTGGGCTATCAGAGCTGTTTGCCTGATGAGTTGCCAGATACTCTACAACAACGCTTTGAACAAGCCCAGAGTAGCAATAAGGGCTGGTTATGCATGAAACATGAGATCACAGCGCAGCAATAGGCTAAATCGATTCAGAAGCGCTGCTCTAACTGCTCCGCTCGCCCTTCTGCCTCTTCCAGCAGATGCTTAGGAATCTCTTTTTTGGTTTTACCCGCCAGCTCTTTCAACATCTCCGCCTGGCGCACCAGATTGCCGTTACCCTGCAACATCTGATTACGTGCCTTATGGTAACTCTTATGCGCAGTATCAAATTGAGAGCCGACCTTCTCAAAGGTCTCCACAAAACCGACAAACTTGTCATGCACCTCGGCCGCTCGTTTAATCAGTTTGACCGTATTTTCACTCTGTCTCTCATAACGCCACAGCTGTTCAATAGTCTTCAGCGTGGTAAACAGTGTGGTCGGCGTCACCACTGCGACACTCTTCTCAAAAGCACTTTCGAAGATACTCGAGTCGGCTTCTATTGCCATCAGATAGGCCGCCTCTACCGGTAAGAACATGAGAGTAAAGTCAGGCGCATTCAGCCGATCTAAATGTTCATAACGTTTCTCTGCCAAGGTATCGATATGGTTTTTAAGGCTCTTCAGATGCAGTTTCAGTGCACTCTGCCTCGCTTCCGCTGAGTCACTGTTAAGCGCCTGTTCATAGTGCAGCAGCGAGACTTTGGAGTCGACCACAATGTGCTTATTATCCGGCAGATTGATAATCACGTCCGGGCGCAGACGTTTACCTTCATCACTGACAAAGGACTTTTCACGGTCAAACTCAACGCCCTCACGCAGCCCAGAACGCTCCAACAGGCGTTCCAGAATCAACTCCCCCCAGTTACCCTGCGTCTTGCTGTCGCCCTTCAGCGCAGAGGTCAGATTCTGCGCTTCAGCGCTCATTTGAGTGTTCAAAGTTTGTAACTGCTTAAGCTGTTCGCCCAGGCTGGCACGCCCTTCCAGATCCTCTTTGTGCACCGTCTCCACGCGCTGTTTAAAAGACTCTAAAGCAGCATGCATCGGTTTAATGACCGACTCAACACTCTGCTTATTATGCTCGGTAAGTTGGGACTGCTTGCTTTCAAATATTTGATTCGCCAGCACCTTAAACTCATTTGCCAGCTGCTGCTTAGCCTCTTCCAGCAGTTGAATCTTCTCTTGTGCACTGCTCTGCTCAAGCTCCAGAGTTTTAGTCAGCTCCGCATTCTGTTCACGTAAAGCGCTGTTGGCTGAATTAGACTGCTGCAGCTCCTGTTCTTTAGAAGCGAGCTGCTGCTGTGTTAATTGCAGTTGACTGTTAAGCTGCTCAACCGAACCTTGAAGTGGGCGTAGTTGGGTTAACTGCTGCTCCTGATCATTCAGCTGCTGTTGAACGCCTTCTAAACTACGCAACTGCTCTGCCTGAGTTGCATTTTCTATTTGAAGCTGAGTGATTGTAGACTGTTTTTTCTGTGCTTTTAACAGGACAAAAAGAAAGGCCAGCCAGCCAAAAGCCAACAGGCCTAATAGTAGGATTTGTATTTCGATCATTGTTGAGGGGTCGTTACCGTTTTCACATCTTTAAGGGTTTCTTTAACCGCTTGATTATCCGCCTTAAGAATTTTCTTTTCAGGCTGAGTATCTTTTTTTCCGGTCTGCTTATTTAATTTATAGCTCTCTACAACTTTGTTTTTGCGTGACAGATAAGTACTGCCAACCGGAACCACCACCACTTTTTTACCGTCTTTAATGACCACACCCTTGGTGCTGGTTTGATTCATCTGCACCGGTATTTTTCGAGTTGGGTTGTCGTAGTACTTGCCATTAACACGCACCACTTTTTTGCCTTTTGGCTCTTCAATGACAGCCGTGACCGCCAGCTTGCTAGGTAACGGGCTGCGAGGTTTGTATGGGCCTTTGGCTTTTTTCTCAGGCTTTTTCTCCTCTTCAGGCTCAACCTCTCCAATAAGCTGGCTCTTCAGATAAGCATCACGCTGCTGATCAATCTCTTCACGCTTTTCTGGTGTCAGTAACAACTTATCAACACCCGGCTCATCAGCCAACACTGGTGGCGTCAGACTGAAGAAACCCAGCGTTATTAGCGATAAAAGCAACTTCCGCCCCAAGCTATATTGGTTGCAGTTAAAGTTATTCATCTTCCCTCCTTCTATCTGAGGATACATACGCACTAAATAGCCAGTTTAGAGTGTGAGTGGAAAATCGTGAGTGAACATTCTACTTGAATGTTACCCTTTTCATGATCAAACTTGATCTCTTTTTGCTCTTCTAGGTTCTGCAGAGACATAGAGGTTCTGCAGCTATCAATCAGATACAGCGGCGAAATTCGTTCATTGACGGCTTCCAAAAAGGTTAACAGGTCTCCATCATGTTGTAGATTCATCTGCAAATTTAAATGGCTAAAATAGAAGATATTCTTATCAATGGTTATATTTTCAAAGTGTTTGCTTGCCAGCAGTGTTTCCGGCGAAAACTTAAAGGTGAAATTCGGAATTACCAATGACTGCTGCATCTGCACCAGGGAATCAACCCAAAAAACACGGTCTTTTTTCTTTACAATCCCTTTTCTGACCAGCTCTTTATATTTGTCACCATACAAATAGTAGAGTTTTACCTGAGAGCGCAGAAAATCCACCTGACTTCGTAACGAGTTAAGCTCTTCAATTTTTTTAGACTCAACCTTCTGAATCTCTTTCTGCTCCTCGGTAATGATATACCAGGAACCAGCGGATAAACCAACCAGCAATATCAGTACAAGCGCAACCTTAAAAAAGAGTTTTCTAACCAGTGAATGAGATGCGGTATTATTTCGACTGTTCATATCTCACCTTCATTTTAATTTGGAAAGGTAGTGCATCAACGGTTTCTTCATTGTTATTAATATTAACGGTTAGAGCTTGTTTTAGATTTCGGTTCAACGGCTCTTGAATCAAGCGTACATCACTAATGACTTCCACCTTTTCTAGATCTTGCCTAAACGCATCAACCCACTCAACCGGCTCTCTGAAATAGTCCTCAAACGGGAAAACCCAACCGAAAAACTCGACTTCGTAAATTTTACCGTCAATCGCTCCCTGCCTATACCAATCCAGTTTCAGTACCTGAATGTGCTCGTGTTTTGCAACCACATCTGAAACCGGTTTGATATCGAAACCGACTGTTCTGTCGGTCTTCAATTTTAGGATCGCTTCAGAAAACTCAACCGAAGCCTTGATCTCCTCGGCATCGACTTGCAGAGCAACCTCTTTTTGCAGGCGCTCTTTCTCATACTCATGACTAATAATACTCTGCTGCAAACGTTCCAATTTATCTTGGCTGATATACCAATCAATTGCTGAAACACTTAAAAATATCAACAGACCAGCCAATGCTAGGCTGTTAATACCCAGCATGGCACGATAGCCCATCAGCATCTGTTTAATCTTTGTTGTATACGGGGTACTGTAGAAACTCGACGGTGTCACTCTAAAGATATAACATGCTAACTCTCTGGCCGCATAGTGTTCGTCTAACTTAGGTCGAATATCATTATCACCCTCGGTCTCAGGACTGAACACCAGTGTCTTGAAAAATGCCTTAGATTCCGAGTCATCGGCTAAAATGAGATGCTCATCGATACTTAACTGCTTTAACCCTTCTAAACGCTTAGGGTCTCCATCCATAAAGATGTAACTGATCTCTGTATCCGCTTCGATAATATTCTGGTTATAGATATAGTTTTTAGCGAGTTTAGTTTCATGCACTAAAGCTGACTTCAAACCCTCATAGTCCTCCGCACGTTTATCAATTTCAATCAAACGGCTGATACGAATACCCGACTGGTTGAAGAATGTTTGTCGATAACTGTGCTCAGACTGTCTGGAGACTAAAAAGAACGGACTGCTTAACTCTTGCTTTGTCAACTCAAAGACATGACTTAGCTCATCTTTAAAGTATTCCGCTAATAGAAATGAGGCTGAGTAGAGCCCTTCGACCAGTACTTGAGCCTCCTCGATTGAAGCCATAAAATTGACCAGATTGGCCGGACTGGTAATGGAAGACGTAAGCATGAACTCTTCCATACGCCCGTCATCACTGGTCTGAACCTGCCCCGTCCATCGAGTGTGAACAAACTCGGATCCATCAGCCATAATCTGCTGAATATGACGATCTCTTACCGAATTTCTTTCCCACAGATACAGCTTAGGAAATGCTTCAATCGAAATATCTTCTTCGACTAGGTCCAAGACGATAGATACAGCAGCTCTACTGGGCAATCGAGCGATAAACTCATCCAGCTCTTGAAATGCAGACCAAGTAAAAGATTCGGTCAATTCAGCGATGTGCTGTTTATACTGATAAACATTCACACCTTGATTACTAACATAAAAAGTATATTTCACGACTATTGCACCTTTGAAATCGTGTCATAAATAGGACCTAACACAGCGATCATTACCCAACCGACAATAAACCCCATAATAACGGTCAACAGGGGCTCAATGGTTGGCTCTATCTTCTCTATTAACTCTTTAGCCTCTCGATCATAAAAGTAGCTGATATTAGACAGAGCCTCGTCCATCTGCCCACTATTTTCACCGACTTTAATCATACTAATCGCCATTTTTGGAAATACCTCTGCTGTTTCAAAAGCAACATTAATCGGCTTCCCCTCTTGTATAAGCTGTACGGCATAATCAATATTCTGTTCGAGATAAGTGTTACCCGCAACGGTGGCGCTCATCTTCATACACTCGGTAAAGTTAATCCCTGCACCATACATAATCGCCAATGTATTCGAAATACGAGCCAGTTTTAATTTATGTAATATCGGTCCAATAATCGAAATACTTAATACCCAACGATCCGTTTTTAATTTGAAATTTTCGGACTTGCTTCGCCACCACTTAATTATGATATACAGCAAAATCGGAACTACAAACATCTCTACAATATAGTCCTGAACAAATTGCGAAGTCGCGATTAATGAGCTAGTTGCAATACCAACCTCTCCGCCCATATTGCCAATAAAACCTAAAAGTTCAGGTACCACAAACATCATCATTAAAATAACAACCGTTATAACAACGGTAGCGACGATCGCCGGATAGATCATGACCTTTTTTGCTTTAGAAGCAAGCTCATCTTCCCAACGCAACATATCGGCTAAGTTATTTAACAATTGATCTAATTTACCCGTGTTTTCACCAACTGAAACCAGGGCAATATAGACATTTCCAAAAACGTCCTGATAGCTTCTCAATGCGTCTGAAAAAGTCGAACCACCCTGCATCATGTCATAAATTTCAGCCAACATGTCTTTAGCGGAATCATTTTCAATCGACTCTTTTAAGTCACTGATTACCTCTAATAACGGAACCCCTGCTTTAAGTAGCTGTGACAGTTGGAAAGTAATGAAAATAAGCTCTTTACGACTAATTTTAGTTTTGCCACCACTGAACAGGCTTGTTCCCTGCTTGCTACTGCTTATTAAGCTGATCCCTTGCTTACGTAAACGCTGCGACAGATCTGCATCATTGTTTGCCGGCATCGCACCCTTTATACGTTTTCCATATCGGTTTATGCCAGTGTATTTATAATTCTGCAAAAGATACTCCTAAAGCAACTCAGTAAGATTCACAACTCGACTAATTTCATCAATAGAGGTCTCACCTTGCTTGACCCAACTTAAAGCACTTTGAGTCATCGTAAAAAAACCTTGATCAATGGCTTCTTTCAAAATCGCACCCTGTGAAGCGCCGGCTAATAACAATTCGTCCATCTCCTTGTTAAACCGCAGCGTTTCCAAAATGGCTAAGCGCCCTTTATAACCGACATCATTGCAGTGAGGACAGCCTTTAGCACGGTACAGAGTCAAGGACTCATCATTCGCAATCCCCATAAGCCCTTTCTCATACTCTTCTGCTTCATAGGGCTCTTTGCATTTAGGACATAACTTACGTGTTAAACGCTGAGCCACAACCCCTACAATATTGCCCGATAAAATACTGGGCGAAACGCCGATATCAATCAAACGTGGAATTGCCCCTATCGCAGAGTTTGTATGCAAGGTAGCGAATACCTGGTGACCAGTCATCGCCGCTCTTACAGCCATCTCAGCTGTCTCTGGATCTCGAATCTCACCGACCAGGATAATATCCGGATCCTGTCGTAACAATGCTCTGATCCCGGCGGCAAAGTCCATACCAATCTCTTCATTTACCTCGGTCTGCCTAATCATTGACATCGGATACTCTACTGGATCCTCCAATGTCATGATATTTACGCCAACCTGGTTCAATTCATTAAGAATCGAGTACAGAGTGGTCGTTTTACCCGATCCTGTTGGCCCGGTTACCAGCATAATTCCTGTCGGTCTCGACAACATCAGTCGCAACTCTTCATAAGAGTGGCTGTCCAGGCCTAATTGGGCCAATGGGACGATACCTTTCTCACGGTCAAGGATACGCAGAACAAAGTTCTCTCCATGAGAACAAGGCAGCGACGAAACACGAAAATCAATGCGTCGTCCATCTACAAACAGTTCCATTCGACCATCTTGAGGTAGACGCTGCTCTGTTAAATCTAATTGTGAGATTACCTTTAAGCGAACAACTAACCCTGACCAAAACGACTTATGCAGCAATCTGACTTCTTGTAATACGCCATCAATACGATAACGAATACGAATATAGTTCTCTTCAGGTTCAAAGTGCACATCTGAAGCACCTCTTTTTACAGCATCCGTTAAAATACTGTCAACCAATCTAACCATCGGCTGCGAGTACTCTCGAACAGCTGAAATCTGATTGATATCAATCTTACCCGTTTCGAGCTCTTGTAGAATCCCGTCGATAGATAGCTCATATCCATAATAGTTATCAATACTATTTAGGATCTCTTTCTCCACCCCAATCGTAGGTATGATTTGTATATCTGGGTTCTGAATATGTCTTTTAAGCTTATCCAACAATAAAATATCATCGGGACTTGCCATAACTACTTTCAAAGACTGTTCACGCAAGCTAACAGGCATAATTAAGTAAGTGCGTGCAAAAGATTCCGAAACCAGACTCATCGCTTTTGCATCTGGAACAATACCGTGTAGGCTGACGGAGTCATAACCAACCGACTCACCAATAGCTTCTCGTACGTCCTGCTCACTCAAAAAGCCAAGACGAAAGAGAGCCTCCCCTAATTTCTTACCGGTTTTCCGTTGTTCCGTAAGGGCAATTTCAAGCTGGTCCGCATTAATCTTGCCCTCATCAATTAAACGTTGTCCTAATAGTGCTCTTGAACCCATTAATCAGTTTGTCCGATAAATTGTCTGATAACTACTAAACGTTTCTTAACCGACACCTCATCAAAAGTAGCGTTGCCACTTCTGGCATTCACTAGTGCAGAAGTATAGTACTGTTCAGCGAGTTTATACTGTCCCAGATGGTCCAAACTAATTGCCAAATTCATCAAGTAATCCGGATTGTTTTCATCCAGTGCATGGGCTTTAAAATAGTACGCCTGAGCAAGCTTCCAGTCTGAATCTAGTGCATACAGATTTCCTAATGAAGCGTTCAAAATAGCGGAGCCAGGGTTATCTTCAAGTGCAGTTTTAATCTCATTTTTCCACTCTGGTCCAGCCGTTGAACCATTGATAAGCGAAACCATCGCTTCTATCGCGTGTTGGTTTGTCGGAGTCTCAGACAGAACTTTCTGGTATGTTTGAATCGCTTCTGTCGTCTGCCCAGTTTGAGCATAGACAGACCCCAGACCATTAAGCGCCTCAATATTGTGAGGTTCTACCTCTAAAATCTGAAGAAAACCTGCCTTGGCTTTATCACTCTCATTAGCATAAAGCGCCGTATAAGCATTCATCAGGTTGGACTTCTGAGAAACCGTCTCGATTGCAAGACTTGGGGATTGATCCGAAGTGGATTTAACAACTGTTGATTTACTCGCAGGCACTTTTGGTTTGACCGCTTTAGCAGTATCAACATTCAGCTTTTGAGCGTCAATGTCATGCTTAACACCTGAATCTGTCTCAACAGTAGCATTGTCAACCGATGTTGAATCTATCGACGAGTCAATAGAACCAGCATCAGTAGTCGTGTCGGTGACTACTCCCTGCTCAACCTTGCTCAGCTCAACAGACTCATCAACCTTCTGAGTGGCTGGTAATGATGGCAGTTCAGTGCGTACGAAGTCGTACTTAAGCATATCTCTATCCAGAACTTCACTCTGCTGCTGGAAGTAATACACACTAAAAAAGGCTATTGTGCTTAAGGTGAAGAAAGCAAATAGAAGATAGAGTGCAACATTAGAAGAAGCACCAAAAATAAATTGGCGCATAGAGTAAGCAGCAGGGGCTGCTTCAAAACGCTTATTCGTTGTTAAGATTTGATTGTTTTCTGATATGGCTTTGCTTGTGTTCTCTTGAGAGGCCACCTTACTATCTGATGCATCATCTAATTCGTAACCTGGTAGATTGTTCATGCTCCAGTCATAGCTATCATCAGGTTCTTTACTTGAATCAAACTTATTATCATCAACGATTAGTTCGCTGTCATCCAATGGGTTAATTGTTTCTAAAGATTTAGATTCATCTTTAATTTTGATGCCAGAATCAACTACAGGTTGAGTTTTTTCAGCAGCCACTTCACTGCCAGCACTCTCAGTCTCTTTTATGGTAGGTTGTTTATCCGACTCTTTAGTCTCATCAGTGTCTGTTGACGTAACTTCAGGCTTTAGAGAGAGGCTAAAGCCCTCCTTCTCTGCTACATCAGGGGTTTCTTCAACACCAATTTCCTGTAGTTCATCGTCATCAACCGTTTGCTTCTTATTCAAATCTGATTGAATTAAATCCCGGTCCGGGCCATCCTCTGACTGTTTTTTGTTATCTGCCGCTTTTTTCAAGGCTTCTAATAAAACACTCATACTGAACCACCTATTTAGTTCGAACGACTAGTTTTCAAGAAACTACGTAAAGACTGTAGGTCACCATGATCCACATCAGGATTCTTAACAACAATTGGACGGATAAAAATGACTAACTCACTTTTGGTAGTATTGTCATCTTTATAAGAGAAAAGATCACCAACTACTGGCAGATCATTTGCCCAAGGAATGCCGTTTTTATCATTAGTATTAGAGTCTTCGATTAAGCCACCAATAACTGCAGTTTGTCTATTATTGAGCTTCAATACAGACGCCATTTCACGTTCCTGAATAATTGGAATTCGGCTAACAATACTCTCTCTCGCTAGATCAGGACTAGGGTCATTAGCATAACCAACAATTCGTGAGATAGTTGGACGAATATTCAAAGAGACACTGTCGTCGTCACTGACAAATGGGGTAACACTCATCATAAAACCTACAGGCACAGTGTGCACCTCGGTTTCATAAGTGGTTGTGCCAGCACTGGTAGCTGTCGCTGCCTCTCTATTTACCTCAATGGTGAAATACACCTCATTATTAACAACCTTTAGCAAAGCAGTCTGGTTATTAACGGCCATGATTTTCGGACTGGATAAAACTCGAGTATTACCGAACTCCTGCAACATGCGCAACCCAATATCCCAGTCGCCACCAATGCCGGTGAAGTTAAATGCCACTGCTGAACCGCTAGATAAAGTAGCTGGAATCAGGCTTTGACCAAGAACACCAGTACCGTCATCAGACTTAAGCAGTGTAGACCAGTCAATCCCTGCTTGATATTGATCAGAAAGCTCTACTTCCACAACAGTAGCTTCAATCAAAACCTGTTTGTCAGCGCGGCTAGTGATATCTTCAATATAAGTTTCTACCGCTTTATGTTCTACGCCAGAAGCAAAGATGGTAATAACCCCCGTCTCCTCATTAACGACAACATTGGCGTTACCTTCATCAGATGCGCTTTGTGGCGCACCCTCTGCAACGGCAGCAGGTGAAACTATACGGCCCAAATTTTCTTCCAACTCAGGCCAAAAATCATGCTCAGAGACAAGTTTGATATTTGCAGCACTGCCACCAGTACTCGTAGTACTGCCATTCAAAGCAGCACCACCAACAGACATTTTCATATCTATCGTATCCTGACTGGTTTTCTGAATATTCACATAATCAACAAAGTAGTTTTTCCAATATGGCTTGTCAGGACGAATTTTGATAGTACGCGGATCAACTTCATAGATAAAACCACTTTGTTCAGCAATACGACTCAAAATCGTATCTAAATCCTGATTCAGAGCATTAATCGTAACCAGGCCATTAACACCAGTATATAAGTCCAACTGCTTGCCAGCATCTTGTGAAAGCTTAAAAAGAAGTTCATTAACTGGGACATTGACAGCAGAGATGGAGTACAGCTTCGAGTCCTTGTTTTGACTCGGCATTGGAGGAAGGATAGTCTTTTTTGAAACTATAGCTGGAATATCGGCCTGCCCATCTTTGCTATCCGGAGTAAGCTTTTGTGATATATGGCCATTTACAGCAAACTTCTCAGTAACGTCTGGACTCATATTTTCTCGGTCTACCGAAGAAGTTGTCGTACAGGAGGCCATAAGCGTTCCTGTGAGCATAATAACCAACGCACGTTTTTTTAACATGATATTTAAGATCTTACTCATGATTGTCCATCTCTTTTAAACGTAAAGAAGTCGTAACAGCGCTTTTCAGTAAACTACTTGAATTAACAATAAAAGGCTGTGCTGCTTTAATTGCTCGAGGCAAATTTAACAATTCTTTTTGAAGGGAAGAATAACTATCCGATGCTAAATACAGAGCTATTATACGTATTTTAGTCCCCTCGTTGTTTAAAGCTAAAACAAAATGTAAATTTGTCATAATATTTTTATGATTTACATAACTCATTAATACTTGCGAATAGTTGTCAATAGAGGAGGTTGATAGTTGAATAACATAACTATCCTTGCTTAAACCACTAAGCCACTCTTGGGAGGAGTTGTGAAAACCTCTGAATTTGGAGAAGGCGTTATCAGCGTTGATATCATCAACAACTAGAGCATCCTCAGCAGGAGAAAACTCAACAGTAGCAACAGGTTCTGCCTCATTTGGCTTATTGACGGTAGATTCTACAACCTGATACTCTGCGACATCACTTTTCAACGAAACTGGATCAGGCCCATCTGAAAAGGAGGTTTCCTTGGCGACATTAGTGCTCTGTGAATCCTCGTTGATGACAGGTTCGGTAACAGAGGCATCGGCATTATTTGCTGGTAACTCAACCTGCTGAGTGAAAATGGCGTAACCAATTATCGGCACTACTAATAAAATGAACAATAAACTAGGAATAAGAAAAGGCGAGCGTTTGTCTTCAGGGGAGTACAGTTCTAATGAATTAAGGTTTTTGAAATGCTTAGGTTTTAGTTTCCTATCACCTAAACCGAAGGAAGACATAAGCAGCTGATCAGCGATAGAATTAATTACCCTTGGAAGGCCATGACTCAATTTGTGTATACGTTTGGCATACTTATAGTTAAAAAAATCTAACCCTCTATATGAGGCAATACGCATTCGGTGATTTAAGTAATCATGAACATCATCGACCGTTAATTGAGGTATATGAATGCTGTAGGTAATCCTAGATTTTAACTGTCGTAAGGCACTGGTATTTAGAGCATAGTCGAGTTCTTGCTGACCAAAAAACACCAACTGAATGAGCTTCTCTTTCTCAGTTTCAAGATTGGTTAATAGACGCAATTCCTCAAGGGTGTCTGTGCCAATTGTTTGTGCTTCATCAATCATCATAACAACATGTTTACCATTACTATGATATTGAAGTAATTTATTTCTAATTAATTGTAATAATTCATATTTCGGGATATCAGTCCTGACACTAATCTCTAACTCATTTGCAATTGCCAATAGAAAGTCTTTTGGTGAGAGATTCGGCGAGTTGATATAGACAATCTTAAAAGTCTTCGACAATTGATTCGCAGCAAGCCTCAATAACGTAGTTTTACCAGATCCAACCTCACCTGTGACCTTAATCACAGCATCACCACGCTTAATTACATAGATAAGTGCCTGCAAAATCTCTAACCGAGAGGCCTTTTCATAAAAGAAACTACTGTCAAGATTATTGCGAAATGGGAACTCAGTAAGACCAAAGAAACTTTTATACATAAGATTACTTAAATTAAGATTTAAGAATAATATAACAGAGTTTGTATACGACTGAATATGGGTTTAATCAACAATTCCAAGAAAAGTTGATTCAAAACAGGAGTGACAACAAAACCTAGTAGAATTTATTGAAAACATAAGTAATCATTTGAAATAAATTTCAGGCAAAAAAAAACCCGGCATCTAATGATACCGGGTTTTCGGAATATAAGCTTGGCAATGACCTACTCTCACATGGG
>CAZNML010000045.1:0-5788 GCA_964574275.1 uncultured Thiosulfatimonas sp.
AGCTTTACCGTGTCCGACTTTGGTCGAACCGCTGCCAGTAATGGTGATGGGACTGACCATGCCTGGGCTGGGCATAACTTTGTTGTCGGTGGTGCGGTAAAAGGTGGTGTCTATGGTGAAATGCCAGACCTTACACCGCGAAGTGATCAGGATGTGGGGAGAAATGGTCGAATCATCCCGACCTTAGCCATTGATCAGCAGATGGCAACCTTAACCCGATGGTTCGGTGTGGATGAGGCCTTGGTACATGAGTTGTTCCCTAATCTGTCCAATTTTGCCGACACAGCTTATGGTACAGATATTGGCTTTATGAAAAGCTAATCAATCTGCGTCAAGCTGAAATAATGTCAAGCAACGCATGAGAGCAGGGGGATCTCTGCTTTCAAGTCAAATGTTTTGCTTAGCAAACAAAGTCAGCAGCTGAATGAGGTGTAATCCCCTGTTAAGAATAGGCTGTTTTACTTATTTTCAGGGGTTGGTCGCACTACTATCAGTGTTGATTTAGTCAATATTCCTGCATATCTAGTGATTTCCATAGTTACCTTGTTGCTTATGTTCCCGATAGAATCAAGCTTATAAATAATAAGGAAATGATTTCGGGCGCATTTACCATGGCAGTGAATATCATACAAAGACGAACTTTAGACGTTAGGAATTATGCTGCCAGTAAAACTTTGCTGCCAGCTTTTTTGCTGCTGCTAATGTTGTTACTAAGTTCTGCTGTACAAAGTTCTCAAGATTCCGTTTCAAAATCCCTTCTGCCCCCGGTCTCGCCCATTTTCAACCAGCAGCAGATAGCATGGCTGCAACAGCATCCGCAAATTCGTATAGCCATCAATAACAACTGGCCACCGATGGACTATGTCGACGCTTCAGGTCATCCCAGAGGGCTGGGCACAGCTTTTATTGGCGCAATCAATCAGCGTTTAGGTAATCGGCTACAGATTGTCCCTGGGGATTGGCAGAGTATCTACGATCAAGTCAAGTCCGGCCATCTGGACGCTTTAATGGATATTACTCCCAAGCCGGATAGGGAGCAATTCTTTCATTTCACCCAACCCTATGTTTCAGTTCCACATGTCATCTTCACGCAATCCCATTCGCCCGACATCGCCAGTCTGGCCGAGCTTGACGGCAAGACCGTCGGTGTTGAAGCAGGGTTTTTCATTGTCGATGTACTGCAGAAACAGTTTCCAGGAATTAACGTCAAACAGTACAACACAACCAGTGATGCGTTAAACGCCCTGTCCCGTTCTGAAACGGATGCCTATATCGGCAATCGTGCCGTAGCCATGCATATTATCGAAAACGAGCTACTGGCCAATATAAAGCCGCAAAGCAAAATCACCCAGACCGCTTCCATCAATGCCATTGGTGTGCGAAAAGACTGGCCCATGTTTACAGAGATATTGCAGCTGGCGCTGGATGATATCAGTTATCAGGAACGCTCGAAAATTCTTGAGCCTTATCATGTGGATTTTGATTCAGACAGCAAGACCGAAAGACAAACCGCGATTCAGTCACTAAAACTCACGGCAGAAGAGCAGGCCTGGCTTGAGGCGAACCCGGTTATTGAATTGACTATGGAGGGGCAGTATCCGCCGTTTGAATTGATTGATGATTCAGGCAACCTGGTTGGTGTGACCCCGGACTATCTTAAGTTGATTGAAAAGCAAACCGGCATCAAGTTCGTTTTGAAGCAGGGATCTGGCTGGGATGACATCTTTGCAGGGATGCAAAAGGGGCTAATCAAAATGTACCCGGTGATGGCTATTACACCTGAAAGAGTAGAATTCCTTGATTTCACCAACAGTTATCTGGACTTTCCCAGTGTCATCGTGATGCGCAGTGATGCGCAGAGTATATCAGGCCTGCAGGATCTGCAAACTAAGCGCCTAGCGATTCCTGCGGATTATGCCAACCTTGAACTGGTTTCCAAAGCCTATCCGGCCATTGAGATTGTAGAGGTAGAGAGCCTGTTACAAGGCGCTCAGATGGTCGCTGCAGGTGAGGTCGATGCTGTGCAGGGCAATTTAGCTGTTTTAAGCTATCTTATGGAACGGTATCACCTGGTGAATTTGAAGGTGGCCGCGCCAGCCGAAAGCGGAACCACCAGTTTTGCCATGGGGGTGAGCAAAGAGTGGCCAGAGTTGACATCGATTTTGAATAAGGCCTTAAGCGCAGTCAGCCAGCAAGAAAAAAGGGATATTTTTGATAAATGGTTCAATGAAGACGCCCTGCTGGATCACGTAACTGAAACCAAGCGTGAAAACCTACCGCTGGACAGGCTGATTATGTTGATAGTGGCCGCGCTACTGCTGCTGACTTTAATGCCGGTCTTTATTTTGAGTCGCAAATTTATGCATGCGCGTAATTTGCAATTTTCCAATCGAATTAAATATGTCATGGCCTTTTCAAGCTCCGTCATTCTGGCAGGAATGGTTCTGATTGCCTGGTTGTCAATTGAGAGTTTTCAGCAAGATCAGCGAAAAAGAGTCCAGGCACAATTGCAACACAGTCTCGAAAACAAGCATGCGTCATTCACTGACTGGGTAGATGAAAAACGCGTCTGGCTAAATGAGGTGTTGCACTCACTGGTCGCCGAGCAACAAATTGATCAGATTATCAACAAACTGACAGAGATTGAGAAAGATGGGGTGTTTGCGCCTGAAGATTTATCGGTTTTCAGGAATATTGGTATTAATCCAGAAAGCTTACGAGATGAGTTAATGATTGTTTCAGCTGACGCACAGATCATCTTCGGAGTGGATGAAAATAATCATTTTGACAGGCCGTTTTTACAAGGCCTGTTGCATAGAGTGGTGCTAGATAGCCATAGTGAACAGGTGGCTTTTATTCCTCCCTCTCTGCTCGGGTCTGCTGAAAACCGGGCCAGAGGATTTTTGCTTCTTCCCATCTCTGCCAGTGGCAATGTGGCGGTTGCAGCGGAGGCGGATTTCTATCTGCTATTGGCCTTTGATCCAACTAAAGAGATGTCTGAGCTGTTAAGTAGTGATCATGCGGAAATTAATAAAGAGTTCCCGCAGATACTTGTTTTTGATGCTCAGGGTATTCTGATGAACAGGGTCGGAGGTGCAGAAGTGTCCAAAACTTCTGGTGCAGAACAAGCCGGAGCAGCGCCATTCCTGTATCACAAGTTGTATCAACGGCAGGCAAAAACAAACTCTCAGCTTGAGGGTATGGACACTAAAAATGGCTTGAATAGAGTGTTAAGCCTCAATGTTCAGGCGGCGATATCCGGTTCTGCAGGCTTTTCAGATGAGCCTCACTATAACTTTGCCGGTGAAAAAGTCTATAGTGCCTGGCTGTGGGATCCCCATCTTAATATCGGATTAACGGTTGAACTGGCCGAAAGTGAAGCCATGGCGCCATTTTTCCAATTCAAGTCAACTTTGATGATGATTCTCAGTGCCTCTTTGCTGCTGACCGTAAGCCTGGTATCGATGATTGTATGGCTCGGTGAGAGCATAAAAAAGGTCGTGTTGAGAGGGCAGGGTATTTTAGAGCAGAAGGTAAAGTCGAGAACTGCAGAGCTGGCGCAGGCAAATAACAGAATTGAAGCGGAGGCCTCTCAGAACAGGCTGTTGCTGGAGTCGGTTTCCGAGGGGATTTTTGGCCTGGATCGTGAGGGCAGAATCACATTTGTGAACTCCTCTGCCTGCCGTGCTTTGGGTTATGAGGCGGACGAGTTGATCGGCCAAAATATGCATGCAATGGTGCATCATAGTTACCCGGATGCAACAGAGTATCCCGAAGAGAAGTCCCGAATGCGTCCAGCCTGGAAAGACGGGGTTGTCTCCAAGGTGGATGACGAGGTTCTGTGGCGCAAGAATGGCAGTAGTTTCCCTGTCGAGTACACCAGCGTGCCACTATTAAGGCCGTTATTAAAAGGGTCGGTCGTCAGCGGCGCTGTGGTGGTGTTTCGTGATATCAGTGCTGTATTGGATCACGCCCGAAAACTACAGGCTAAGGAGCGACAGTTTCGTTCATTGGTGGAATCCGCTCCGGCTGCAATGCTTTTGGTTGATGCTGAGGGTAGGGTTATGCTGGTCAATAAACAGCTAGAAGTTCTCCTGGGTTATCGGCAGCATGAGATTATTGGTCAAAAGGTAGAGATGTTGATGCCGGAGCGCTTCCGATTGCGTCATAGCGGGGTAAGGCAGGGTTTTATGTATAGCCCGCAATCACGTCCGATGCAGGCCACTTCGGATATTGATCTGGTGGTTTTGACTAAAGAGGGCGCAGAATTGCCGGTCGATATCAGTCTTAGCCCAATTGAAACCGGTAACGGGATGCTGATTGCGGCAGTCATACATGATCTGACGGCACATAAGGTCATGGAACAACAGATTCTTGATGCTAAAGATGCGGCAGAGCAGGCTAACCGTGCCAAAAGTGACTTCCTCGCCAATATGTCCCATGAGATCCGTACGCCAATGAATGCCATTATCGGTATGTCCTATCTGGCACTGCAAACCGAACTGACTTTAAAACAGCGTAACTATATTCGTAAGGTTCACCGTTCAGCTGAAAGCCTGCTTGGCATTATCAATGATATTTTGGATTTCTCCAAAATTGAGGCGGGGAAGCTGGAGCTGGAAACGGTTCCGTTCCAGTTGAATGATGTGTTTGATGATCTGGCAAATATGGTCGGCATCAAGGCGGAAGAGAAAGGCTTGGAGTTGCTGTTTGATATGCCGGCAGAGGTGCCGTTGTCATTGGTCGGCGATCCTTTGCGTTTAACTCAGATTTTGATGAACCTGACGACCAATGCAGTCAAATTTTCCGAGCAAGGAGAGGTTCTGTTGAGCTGTCGTCTGGTTCGTACTGAGAGCCAGCAGGTGACCCTCTATTTTGGGGTGCGTGACCGAGGGATTGGCATCAGCTCGAGTGATCAGCAGAAACTGTTCCAGGCATTCAGTCAGTCAGACAGTTCGACAACTCGAAAGTATGGTGGGACAGGTCTAGGGTTGAGAATATGTAAAAGTCTTACCGAAGCGCAGGGGGGGAGAATCTGGCTTGACTCTGTGGTTGGACAGGGTACGACATTCCACGTCGAACTGCCTTTTACTCTGCAAGAAAAACAGCAGAAAAACTCAAATCTAACGGTGCCGCCTTCGCTGGATGAGATCAAAATTTTAATTGTGGATGACAACGCCAGTGCCAGAGAGATATTAGTCTCTATGGTCAAAAGTTTTGGCTTGTATGTTGAAGAGGCGGTAACGGCGGAGCAGGCGTTGAAGATGATGCAACAGGCCGACTCTGAGGCGCCGTTCGATTTGGTGATTACTGATTGGCGTCTGCCGGGAATGGACGGCGTGGAACTGGCAAAGCAGATTCAACAAAACGAGGATTTGCGTTGCATACCGGCCATTATTATGGTGACGGCCTACAACCGGGAGGATGCCAAAGCCGCTGCAAAAGGAACGGAGTTCAAATCGTTCCTGACCAAACCGATGACCTCCTCCTCGCTGTTTGACGCCATGATGAGTGCCTTGGGTGAAGAGATTGGCAGAATTGCTCGCCAAAACGACAGTGATGAAACCTTGGATGAGGCGCTGGCTAAACTGCAGGGAGCCAAGATTCTATTGGTTGAAGACAATGAACTGAATATGGAGTTAGCCAGCGACCTGTTGCTGAGCAACGGAATTGTCGTGGTGCCTGCCTACAACGGTCAGGATGCCATCGATAAATTGTTCGCTGAGCCTTTTGATGGCGTGTTGATGGACTGCCAGATGCCGATAATGGACGGTTATGAGGCAACCAG
>CAZNML010000045.1:5798-11189 GCA_964574275.1 uncultured Thiosulfatimonas sp.
CAAGATTCGCAGCTATGCCGAATATGCAAACTTGCCGATACTGGCACTGACAGCCAGTGCACTTGCGGGGGATCGTGAAAAGGTGCTGGCGGCCGGCATGAATGATCACATTACCAAGCCGATCAGAGTCAAAGAGGTGTTTACCATTATGGCCAAGTGGATCTCTACTCGAGGACTGGAAACAGTGTCAGCAGATGCCAATAAACCGCAGACGATTGATGAGTCCGAATCCGGTTTGCCTGACCTGCCGGGTATTGACAAGCAACAGGGACTCATGTCTGCCAACGGCAAAGCTGAATTGTACCGTAAGGTTTTACTGATGTTTCGCACTAATCAGGCGGGTTTTAATGAACAGTTTAAATCTGCACAGGATTTAGGGGATTGGCAGCAGATGCAACGTTTGGCACACTCGCTTAAGGGCGTGGCAGGCAATATTGGTGCTCTAGAGTTGCAAAGCTTGAGTCTGGAATTAGAGCAGGCCTGTCAGAATCAGAGTGCAGAAATAGACAGTATTCATGCAAAGACGAGTTTTGAATTGAACAGGGTGTTGAGCGGCTTGCAACAGCTGGAAACGAGTTCTAAGCAGGCCGGCATTAAACTGAATAACGAGGAGTTGGGGCAAAAAATTGTGCGCTTTAAATCCTTGCTGGAAGACAGTGATGTTTCTGCCAACTACGCTTTGGCAGAGCTCAAAGTGGCAGAACTGTCGCCACAAAACCGGCAGATTGTCAGTGATATTGAAAGCGCCCTGCTTAATTACAACTTTGATGAGGCGCTGGCAAACTTGCTGGCGCTGGAAAAACAGATAACAGGGTAGAGTGGCGTACCCACGGGAGTGAAAGGTGAGGAAAACAGAGCAAGCAGATGAAAGAGCCACCATCTTGGTGGTTGACGATATGCCTGAAAACCTCGAGGTTCTGATTGGTGCCTTGTCTGATGATTACAGAATAAAGGCGGCCAAAAATGGTGAGCAGGCGATTAAGGCAACGTTAACGGGTACTCGTCCGGACTTGATTCTACTGGATGTGATAATGCCGCAGATGGACGGTTATGAAACCTGCAAACGGTTGAAGGCCAACCCTTTGACCGAGAATATTCCAATTATTTTTGTTACCGCCCGGGATAAGGCGGAAGACGAGATGTATGGTTTTGAAATTGGTGCCGAGGACTATGTTATCAAGCCGATCAGTCCACCGGCATTGAAAGCCAGGGTAAAGACCCATCTGGAGTTGAGC
Organism: uncultured Thiosulfatimonas sp.; assembly: GCA_964574275.1. GTDB lineage: Bacteria > Pseudomonadota > Gammaproteobacteria > Thiomicrospirales > Thiomicrospiraceae > Thiomicrorhabdus. Next base: position 7,034 of record CAZNML010000045.1, read on the forward strand.
AGTCAGCGTCTGATGTTGCAGCATGAGGTTTCGAAAAAAACCAAAGAACTGGAGGAGTCTCGTTTGGCGGTGGTGCAAAAGCTGGGTAAGGCAGCCGAGTACAAGGATAATGAAACTGGTCTCCATATTATTCGTATGAGTCAGTATGCAAAATTAATCGCCCAGAGTTGGGGTGCATCCGAAAAATGGTGTGAACTGATTGCACTGGCTGCCCCTATGCACGACATTGGCAAAATCGGTATTGCCGAAACGATTTTGACCAAAGAGGGCAAGCTGACTACAGAAGAGTGGGACTCCATGACCAGTCATCCAGAAATTGGAGCGGATATCCTAGGTGAGAGTGATATCCCCTTGATGAAGCTGGCGAGGTCAATCGCGCTGACGCACCATGAGAAATGGAATGGCAGCGGTTACCCCAAAGGGCTGAAAGGAGAGGAGATTCCGGTTGAAGGACGGATTGCTGCGGTTGCAGATGTATTTGATGCGTTGGTGACCCCCAGGCCTTACAAAAAAGCCTGGGAGGTTGTAGATGCGGTTAACTATATAAATGAGAACAGTGGCGAACACTTTGATCCGGTGTTTGTGGAGCACTTCAATAAAGTTCTGCCGCAGATTTTAGCAATCAAATCGCAGTTCGACGAAGATTAAGGCTGGGGTTGGGTAGCAGATGAGAATCTATTCTCGAAATGTTAATTTGCTGGTGTGGCTGAGTATCATCATTTTGGGACTGGCAATGCTGGTTGACTGGGTTGCCGAACGTAAGTTTGCAGAGGTTTTGGACGAACAGGTGGCTTCAAAGCTGGTTGCGACAGAGAAGGCGATGGAGTCCTGGATAGAGTCTGAAAAGGCTTTAGCGTCCTTTTTGGCCAGAGAGGCGTTTGTTGTTGAATCGACACAAAAGTTATTGAACGCCTATACGCCAAATGAAAAGGTGGGGTTTGATAGCGCGTTTATTGCTTCAGGAGTGCATCGTAAAATACGTGAATATATGGCACCAATTATGACTTCGCATGATTATCAGGGCTATTTTATTTTAAATAGAGAGGGAATCAGTCTCTGTTCCAGCCGTGATGGCAATGTCGGTGTAAAGGTCTTTTCAGAGAGGCAAGACCAATTTTTACAGAAAGTTTTTTCCGGTCAAACCGCTGTATCTTTGCCGAGAAAAGCTAAAGTTTTGCTAAATAACAGCAGCGGTATGCTTAGTGAAGGTGTGCCGACAATGTTTGTGGGGGCGCCTGTTTATGATGATTCGCAGCGTGTCATCGCCGCACTGCTGTTCCGGATCGATGTCTATGGTGATTATTCTAAAATCCTGTTTGCCAATCGTCATGGTAGAACGGCCGAGGTCTATACTGTCGATTCAACTGGCGCCTTAAACAGTGACAGCCGTTTTGAGCAGGACTTCATTGAAACCGGTCTACTTGAGCTAGACGGGGTATCGGCATTCAATTTCAAAATTCATCAAACAACGTTGAACTGGATTAGCGAGGCCAAAAAGCAAGGATCCCAGTTTTCACCTCAGGTCAGTGTTGAATCATCCTTTGTTGATTATCGGGGCGTGCCGGTTATCGGCGGCTGGATTTGGATGCACAACTTTGATCTGGGGTTGTTTTATGAGCAGGATGCGGCTGAAGCTTATCAAATGTATCACTGGTATCAGCGTGTTATCTGGGCTTTGGCTCTGATTATCTGGGGGCTGTTTTTTGTGGTCATACGGCTCTATATGCAAGACCGTAATAGATTACTGAATAACAAGCAAAAACTGGAAAGAGAGGTCAAGCAACAAACTGATGAGGTAGCAGCCCGAGATCAACGCAACCTTTTAATGTTGCAAAAGATGGGCGAAGCGGTTTACAAGGTGGATGTTAGCGGCAGGGTTGATTTTGTCAATGATGAGGCGATGAAGCTTTTAGGCTATTCGCAACAGGAGCTGTTGGGCAGTTTTATTCACGATCTGGTGCACCACTCTCAACCGGATGGTTCACACTACCCACAAGCTGAGTGCCCTTTAGTGTCAAACCCTGACACTAAAACAACGGAGTTAATCGAGGGGCAGTATTTCTGGAGTAAAGACGGGCGCTGTTTTCCGGTGGAGTGCGTTAAAACGCCGCTATATGAGTTTGACAAGTTCGTCGGCGTAGTGGTTGCATTCAAGGATATCAGTGAGCGTCTGCACCATGAAGAGCAGCTTAAAGAGAGTGAACAGCGCTACCGAACCCTAATCAGCAATATACCTGGAGCAGCCTACCGCTGTCTGATGGATAGTAACTGGACAATGCTCTATCTGAGTTCAGGTATAGAGTTGATATCCGGTTATGCTCCGAGCGCATTTATCAATGAACCGTCGCTGCATTTTGTCGATATGATTCACCCTGATGACCGGGTGGACGTTGAAAATAAGATCGCTGAGGCGGTAGCTAACGACCAGCCCTGGACAATAGAGTATCGTCTGTTGCATAAAGACGGTTTCATTCGCTATGTTTTCGAACGCGGTCGTGCGGTTACCGATGAAATGGGTCAGGTGATCTACCTGGATGGCTTCATCGCCGATAATACCGAAGTCCGCACTACCAGCCAGCAGTTGAAACATCTGAACGCCACGCTGGAAGAGTTGATTGAGGAGCGCACCGCCAAGCTTGAACAGGTTACTCAGTACAATCGCACCCTGTTTGAAAAGTCCCCCATCGGCCTGGCTTTGACCGATATGTCCGGCAACCTGGTCGATGCCAACCCGGCTTATCTGGACATTGTGGGTTACTCTGCCAGTGAGCTCGATGAACTCTCTTATTGGGATATTACCCCTGAAAAGTATGCGCAACAGGAGCAGCAGCAGCTGCAAAGTCTGAATTCAACCGGGCATTATGGCCCTTATGAAAAAGAGTACCGCCATAAAAGTGGACAGTTGGTACCTGTTATGCTTAATGGCTTGATTATCGAGATGGAGGGGCAGAAGTATATCTGGTCTTCGGTAGAGGATATCTCGGAGCAAAAGCGAAATTATCAATTAATTCAGGAGCAGGAACAGCTGTTGCGCCATGCCTTGCAGAGCGCCGCAGCCGGCTACTGGTATTTTGACATAGCCACTGGGGTTCTGGTAGGTGATCAACAAAGTCTCGATATCTTTGGGGTTGCGGAAAACGATTTTAATCACAGCAAGCAAGACTGGCTAAGTAGCTTGCATGAAGCAGATAGAAAGTCTGTTGCCAAAGAGTTTACCGCTTATCTACACGGCTCGAGTGATAGTTTTGTCATGCACTATCGGATAAGACGACCGGATGGAGAGATTCGATACATCCAGCATACCGGTAATCTGATATTTGATGAGGGTGGCAAGGTGCAATCCTGCCAGGGTCTTATCTTTGATGTGACCGAGCATGAATTGTGGACCACGCAACTGGCGCAGGAGAAACGGAAAGCGGAACAGGCCAATAGAGCCAAATCTGAGTTTTTGGCGAATATGAGCCATGAGTTTAGAACGCCGTTGAATGCGGTAATCGGCTATTCGGAAATGCTACTGGAGGATTTTGAGTTTATGTCAGAGCAGGAGCAGGTGGAGGAATTGACCAAGGTACTGCTCTCTTCCAAGCACCTGCTGGCACTGGTGAATGACCTGTTGGACATCTCCAAAGCAGAAGCGGGACAGATTGTTCTGCAAAGCAGGCCTGTGGAACTGCAGCAGATCGTTGAGGAGTTGCGGGTAACCGTCGAGCCATTAATGCAAAAAAATGGCAACCGCTTTGAAGTTGATTTGGCGGATCAACTGGGTGAGATGGAAGTGGATAGGCAGCGCCTCATTCAGGTGCTGATGAACCTGTTGAGTAATGCTGCCAAGTTCACATGTGAAGGTAAGGTATTGCTGCGGATCAGCAAAGTTGAGATTGAAGCTATCCCCTGTATCCGCTTTGAGGTGGTCGACAGTGGAATCGGCATGAGTCAAACACAGCTGGAAAAGGTATTTGATCGTTTTGTGCAGGCGGATGGCAGTACTACCAGAGAGTATGGCGGTACTGGATTGGGACTGACTCTGGTTAAAGATTTTGTTGAATTAATGCGAGGTTGTATTGCTGTGGACAGCGCACCATCAAAAGGCTCAAGCTTTGTAGTTCTATTCCCCCAGTACTATTCAGAGCTTGATGACAAAGCTGATCGCAGACAG
>CAZNML010000045.1:11289-16330 GCA_964574275.1 uncultured Thiosulfatimonas sp.
CCGGTGATTATGGTTTCTGCCAAAAGTGACTCCGCTAATATACAGCAAGCCCTGGATGCCGGAGCCAACGACTATATTACCAAACCGGTCGATTTCAAGACAGCTCTTTCTCGTATCAATCAACATCTTAAGGTCAAGGCAACTTCTAAAGCCCTTAGGTCTGAATCAGAGAGGTATGCACAGGAGCAGGAAGCCAAGTTGAGCGCCATTGTTGAACAGTCGGATTTTGGTGTTATCTCGGTTGATCAAGAGGGCGTGATTGATACCATTAATCCCGGAGCCTGTCGGATTTTTTGCTGCGAGAAAGAGGCGGTCATCGGGCAGAATATCAAACTATTTTTACCGGATTCCTTTGACCGGATTCGTGATGAGTATCTGCAGGAACATCACTTGGCGCATCGTAAAAAAGTCTTTGGACGTAATCGTGAATTGGATGCGAAACGCTATGATGGCACTCTCTTTCCGATTGAAATAATTATTAGTGAGATCAATGTTAATCAAAAAATCAGCTATTCGGTGATTGTGAAAGATGTCACTGAGCGTATCGAATCAGAGAAGAAAATACGTGAACTGGCGCTAACTGACCCCCTTACTGGCCTGGCAAATCGCAATGAGTTCAATGCCGAGTTTGATCATCACCTGCTGGAAGCTCAACGCACCAATAAGCCGTTGGCGCTGCTTTTACTGGATCTGGACCATTTTAAGGATATTAATGATGCTTATGGTCACCTGGTGGGTGATCAAATCTTAAAGTTGGTGGCAGAGTCATTGAAGAAAACGCTTAGGCAGGCCGATGTTATTGCCAGACTGGGTGGTGATGAGTTTGCTGTCTTGATTTCGGAAATGGACTGTAAAAACAGCATTGTCGCACCTTTAGAGCGCCTGTTGACGGAGATGAGCAGGCCTGTTGAAATTGATGGTCTGGTTATGAATGTTTCAGCCACGGTTGGAGTCTCTTTGTACCCCGGTGATGGAGCAAACGCGCAGGAACTACTGCGCAGTGCCGATGTGGCCCTGTACCGTGGCAAGGATCTGGGACGTAACCGTTTCTGTTTCTACTGTTCTGAATTGGGTGAACAGGTAGAAAAAAGAAGAGCCATGGTTGATGCCATGCGAGCTGCTTTGCAGAGTGAAACGGGTTTTGAATTGCTGTATCAACCCCAGATTGATTTGCGCACTAAGCAGTGCGTCGGGGTGGAAGCGTTGTTACGCTGGAGGGCAGAAAACAAAGATATCCATTACCCGGATGAGTTTATACCAGTGGCTGAAGATACGGGTATGATTTTGGAATTGGGAGAGTGGGTATTGCAACAGGCTTTGAGTGACTTTGACAATATCAACTCATTTTGTGAACTTAAGCCTGTGGTGTCGGTCAATGTCTCAGCCGTTGAATTCCGGGAACACGCCTATGTGGATCGGGTTTTGAAAAAGCTGTCTGACTCCGGCGTTCCAGCCCATAGCTTGTGTCTGGAAATTACGGAAACGGTGCTCGCAGAAGATATCGAGCAGATAACCGAAAATATGCAGAGATTGCGTGAAGCGGGTGTTCAAATTTCACTGGATGACTTTGGTACCGGTTACTCCTCTTTGTCCTATTTGCACAAGATGCCATTTGACGAATTGAAAATTGATCGCTCTTTTATTGCTGATCTGACTGTTAACCCCGAGGCGAATACACTGGTCAAAGCCATTATTGGGTTAGGCAAAAACATGAAGTTAAGAGTGGTTGCCGAGGGTGGAGAGACAGAGCAGCAGTGTGAGATTATCGGGCAGATGGGTGGGGATATTATGCAAGGCTATTTCTTTGCAAAACCGATGACACTGGCAGCGCTTTGCCAATGGGCAGAAAATAACAAAATATGAACGAGTTAATGGATTGATGAGGTGGTAGTAATGCGTGTATTTATGGCGAGTGCTGTTTTAACGTTTCTTTCCCTGTTCGTGAGTAGCGTGAGTGCCGAAGCGGTTTTTACCCAAGAGGAGCGAGAGTGGATTGAAAATCATCCTGAGATTATAGTCGGGGGAGAAATGGACTGGGCGCCTTTCGATTTTGTCAATGCGCAAGGTGACTATGTGGGCATTAGCAGTGATTACTTGCAGCATATCAGCGAAAGAACCGGGCTCAAGTTCAAGGTGGTCACCGGTTTTAGTTGGAGCGAGCTGGTTGCTAAGTTCAAAAACAGAGAGTTCGATATTCTGCCTGCGGTCTATTATTTCAAGCAGCGCGAGGAGTACGGCATACACACCCTGCCCTATTTCCAAATCAACGAGTATATGTTCGTCAGGGAGGGCAGTAAGGTTCGTTCTTTTGCTGACCTTAAAGGTAAGGTTTTAGCCATACCGAAGGGTTATGCCGTTATCCCGCAGCTGAAACAAGACTATCCGGATATCACGATTCTGGAAACCAAAAATGTCAATGAATCCATGTTGGCGGTTCTGAACCGGGAGGCTGAGGCGATGCTGGAAGTTTACGCCGTTGCAGTCTATAACATCCAGAAAGAAGCCATTACAGATCTAAAAGTGGTGACGCAGTCAGAATTCAAACCTCGGGCTCTGCATATGCTGGTACAAAAAGATCAAGCCATGCTTGCCAGCATTATCGATAAGGCGATTATCGACATTGATCAGGCCGAACAGGAGGAAATTGTCAGCAGCTGGATCAAGCTATATGACCCCCATCTGTTGACCAAAGAGCAGCTGATCGAGCTAAGTCTGGCGATTACCATTATTGTGGCGTTCCTGCTTTATCGTCATCGCACTTTGAGTCGTTATAACCGTGAGTTGGAACGCAACCGACAAACGATCAATGAATATCTGGAGGTGATTGATAATCACGTTTTGATTACCCGTACCGATATTGATGGTGTCTATACCGATGTCAGTGCAGATTTCTGTCGCTTGTTGAATGTTCCACAGGCTGAGTTGCTGGGCACTCAGAGTCGCTTGTTGGGTTTGCAGAGGGCCAACAATATGCGAACTCAAGTTCTGGATGCCATAGTTCAGCATGGCTTTTGGTGCGGCGAATACAGTAAGTTGGACAAAGCCGGTGACATTATCTGGTTTACCACCAAGGTTTCGCCTACGGTAGACGCGGATGGCAATACCACTGGCTATACCTTAATTCACGATAATATCACCTATCAGAAAATGATTGAAAAACTCACGATTACCGATGAGTTGACCCAGCTGTACAATCGTCGCCATTTCAATGAGCAGATTGAGGTGGAAATGAGACGTGCGCATCGTGAGAATAAGGAGCTCTGCTTTATGATGCTGGATGTCGACTACTTCAAGAAACTTAATGACCACTACGGCCATCAGCAGGGGGATGTGGTGCTGGCAAAAATTGGCCAGACACTCAACAGCCTGTGTGGTCGTGCCAGTGACTTCGCCTTTAGGCTGGGTGGAGAGGAGTTCGGCATCATTTTCGATGAGCAGGATCCACAAAGAGCTGAGCAGTTTGCCAATAGAGTCAGGGAGTCGATTGAGGCTCTGCAGATCGAGCACAAGTACAATGAGGCCAGTGATTACGTCACGGTTTCGGTGGGTTTATCTGTCAATCCACTTACTCCTGAAAGTAGTGCCGATAAAGTCTATGCTCAGGCTGATGAACTGCTGTATGAGGCCAAGCAGTCGGGTCGTAACCGGGTTGCGACCAATTTATAATGATAGAGGTGTTTGTTATGTTGCGTAAACTGTCGCTGTTGGTTTTAGGCAGTACTTTTGTTACAGAAAGCTATGCCGCGCTTAAAGTCGATCCATACGGCTCAGTGCGAGTGCAGTTGGAATCGGTTAAAGTTGCGCAGGCTAAAGCGGGAGAACAGGACGCTTACACGGGGTTGCGTGATGTCTACTCTCGGTTTGGCCTCAAGGCGAGCTATCCGTTAACAAACGGCACTACGATTGACGCCCAGGTTGAAATTCCATTCAACTCCGTACGGCTTAAGTTTGAAGACCCCTCTTTTTTTGAAGGTTTCTATCGACACAACAGTGATCCGCGGCTGGCCAAGCTCTCTGCCAGTGGTGACTGGGGTAGTGTCAGCGCCGGTAAACAGTGGCTGGTTTATTACAACAATGTCGCTGCCAAGGTTGACTATTTCAGCTCCTTTTACGCCGGCTTTGCCACTCATGCGTCGTTCCGTCGTGACGCCTTGAGTTATAACTCACCGGATTTTTCCGGACTTAGGTTTGCTGTAGCGGCCGTTGACCGGGTCGATGATGCCAATACCGCTTATCTGGACAGCATGCAATATGCGCTGTCTTATTCCAATCAGGGTTTGAGTCTGTCACTGGGGTTGGAAGACCGCAGCAAAGAGGCCGGCAGTGTCAATACGTTTGGTATGGCCGCCGCCTATACTGCCGGGCCCTGGCATTTTGCCGCCAAACTGGAAACCTTGGAAAACCTTGCGGTGGCCGAGCAGACCATCAAGAATCTCTATACTTCGTATAACCAGGGTAAATACATCTTCAAGGCACACTATGCTGTTGGTGATGAGGTCAGCGGCGGCGGGGCTTTCTTTATCGGCGATTCGTTGCATTTGGGACTGGATTACCAACACAGCCGGGAGTTAAAGCTGTTTGCCGAGTATTTCACCGAATCCCATGGCTATGCTGTCTACACACCGAACTCCGAGAGCTTCTCACCCTTGGCGGGTTATCAGGCCAAGCAGCGCGGCCACGCTTTCGTGCTCGGTGGTCGTTATGATTTTTAAGTTAGGCTTTTTTGCTTGCAGCAGGTTGTAGTGCCTGCAGAATATAGGTGATGACCGTTGCAGTGGTGCCGACAATCGCACTGATCAACAATAACTTGAAAAAAACATATGATTTTAATGTGTTGACGAACTACTGGTGAACGCTGAAAATAAAGAATCAAACGACTAGTTGATAATCTACTAACGTTCTGAAAAATAATAAGAAAATTGGTACGACCGAGTGGATTCGAACCACCGACCCCCACCATGTCAAGGTGGTGCTCTAACCAACTGAGCTACGGTCGTACAATATTGTGATCATTTAAACAGGCGTTTAAATGGTACCAGTG
>CAZNML010000046.1:0-16289 GCA_964574275.1 uncultured Thiosulfatimonas sp.
GGCGTAGTGATAATACTGCAATCCTGATAGATGGCATTGCCGCACTCATGGCCCACAAAAACCTGCACGCCTTGCGCCTGCATGCTCTTATCAAGCAGGGAGAGCATTTCGCTGTGCTGCTCAAAGGCGTTAAACAGCGCTTTCAGCTTATCTGAGCTGGCAAGCTCCTGATAGTTGAGCAGATTGGTTTGACCCGAAACCAGAAACGGCATTTTTTGCTCCAACTGCTCTTCCAGCACATGATCGGTTGCCTGCACAATGGAGGCCATAAACTCATTAGTGGTGGCGCGAATGGAGTCCATTCTCGCCATCAGATACTGCTTGGCATCCGCCAGATTCTTGCCGACACATTGCTCATTGAGGAAGTTGGCAGTCTCTTGCAGCTCATCATTGCTAATGGCTTTATCGAGTTCGATAATGCGGTTCTGCACATCCTGGTCATTGAACACCAGTACCACCAGAACCCGATTGGCCCCGAGTTGAATGAAATCAATGTGCTTGAGAATCTCCTGCTCTTTGTTTGGCATCAATACCAGACTGGTCATACCGGTAATACCCGACAGCACCCGGGAGGCGTTTTCCAGTAAATCATCCTGATTCAGACCGACTGCCAACTCATTGCGAATAGAGGCTTCATTTTGAGTAGAGAGTGGCTGGTAGGTGAGCATGGAATCGATAAAAAGGCGGTAACCTTCGTCGGTTGGTACCCTTCCCGCCGAGGTGTGTGGCGAGTGTATCAAACCCATTTTTTCCAGGTCTGACATAACGTTACGCACCGTTGCTGAACTTAATCCGATCTCTGGCAGTTTTGCCAGTGTAGTTGACCCTACCGGCTTACCTTCATTCAGGTATAATCCCATTAAGCTTTTAAACAATAGTTGTGAACGGTCGTTTAACATTTCAGCACTCTCAATAGTAGACTGCTAAATTATAAGATGCTTAAACGGTTATTCAAGAGCTGACTTAATATTTATATTTGTATATGCGCCTGACACAGAGTGGTCTGTGAATTTGGCATGGATGGAAAAAGATGTTTCAAAATATTGGTATTTTTGGTAAATACGTAGGTAATCAATGTTGGGAAAACATTGAAACTCTCATTCAGTTTTTGCAATCCAACTCCAAAACGGTTTATTTGGATGATACATCGTGCCATGACTTCCCTAGCCAGCAATACAATATTGAACTCATTGAACGTAGCCAACTTTCCAAAAAAATTGATTTAGCCATTGTGGTCGGCGGCGACGGTACATTTTTAGATGTGGCGCGTAGCATCGTTGATGATGAAGTACCCATTTTGGGCATCAACCTCGGTCGCCTCGGCTTTTTGACCGACATCTCACCTGACAATATGTTGGAAACGCTCGAAGAGATTTTTTCAGGCATTTACGAACAAGAACGTCGTAATCTATTAAAGGTCAGTATCTTTGAGGGCGAACAACTCGCTTTCCAACAAGTCGCATTTAATGATGTCGTCATCCATAAAACCGACTCTCCGCGTATGATCGAATTTGAAACATTGGTAGACGGTCGGTTTTTAAATAGCCAACGCTCTGACGGCATGATTATCTCCACCCCAACCGGTTCAACCGCTTATGCGCTTTCTGCTGGTGGTCCGATTCTGGATCCAGATCTTGATGCGATTTCTTTAGTGTCCATTAACCCGCACACCATGAGCACACGTCCATTTGTAATAAGTGGTGACAGCGAAGTGGAACTACGCCCGCATGAAAACTGCAATGGCGTAGCCCAAATAATTTGTGACGGTCAGATCACTCATGAAATCTCAGCCAGTAGCCGGACATTTGTAAAACGCAACCCAAAGTACATCACCATGCTGCATCCAAAAGGCCATGACCACTTTGAACTGTTACGTGCAAAATTGCACTGGGGTGATAAACTCTCCTAACCACAATTTGAGCCAAGCTAAGTTAAGCGATCAATCAGGATACAATCTTAATGCTGCAAGAACTATCGATTCAGAATCTAGCCTTAATTGAAAAACTGACTTTAAACTTCAATAGCGGTTTCACCACCCTGACCGGTGAGACCGGGGCCGGTAAATCCATTCTGCTGGATGCGCTGGGGCTGGCTTTGGGAGAGCGTGCCGACAGTAGCTTAGTGCGCTACAACACGCCGCGTGCCGATGTCACCGCGCAGTTCGATATCTCCAGCTTACCCAAGGTACAGAACTGGCTGATTGAGCAGGAACTGGAGGACGAAGACCTGTGTATGCTGCGCCGCACCGTCAATGCCGAAGGACGCTCTAAAGCCTATATTAATGGCCGCCCTATTCCCGCCAGCAATCTGAAAGCCCTTGGCAACCTGCTGATTGACATCCATGGACAACACGAACACCAATCTCTGCTGTCTTCAAATGAACAGCTGAACTTATTGGACGCTTACGCCAATCACCCACCACTGCTGCAACAGAGCCAGCAAAGCTACCAGGCCTGGCAGAGTTTAAGCAAACGTTTTGCAGAGCTGCAAGCGGCGCAAACCGACTTTCAAAGCCGTTTAGAGCTGTTAAACTTTCAAAAAGGTGAGTTTGACGAGGTTAATCCCGTCGAAGGCGAGTTTGCCGAGCTGTCTGAACAGCAGAGCAAACTGTCACACGCCAATGAGATCAAACAGGCCTGTCAACTCTGTTATGACAATATCGAGGGCGAAACCGGTGCCACAGAGCGTTTGCAAAGTGCACTTTCGGCGTTAGAAGAGATTGTTAACTACAGCCCGGAGCTGTCCAGCACCATCGAGCAGTTAAACAGCGCCCTGATTGACGTGCAGGAGATTGCCAGCGAAGTGCAACACCACGCTGAACAGATCGAACTGGATCCGCAACAGTTGATGATGCTGGATGAGCGTCTGCATGCGCTGTTCGGTTTAGCCAAAAAATACCTGATCGAACCTGAGGAGCTGGTCAGTAAACAGCAACAGATTCAGCAGCAATTGGATGAACTGCAGCACTCAGATGCGGAACTTGAGAAACTGAGCCTTGAAATTGAGCAGGCCTGGACCAGTTATCAGCAGGCCGCAGCGGAACTTAACCAGTCACGCCAACAGGCGGCGGCCGAGCTAAGCCAAACCGTGACCGAAGCCATGCATACTCTAGGCATGCCAAATGGCCAGTTTGACGTACAGCTGAGTGAAACTGCACCCTCTGCCAAAGGCGTTGATAAAATCGATTTCTTAGTCACCGCCAACAAAGGCCAGCCGCTGCAGCCGCTCGCCAAAGTGGCGTCGGGTGGTGAGCTGTCACGCATCAGCCTGGCGATTCAGGTGGCCACCGCCGAAGTCGCCAGCCTGCCGACCATGATCTTTGACGAGGTTGATGTTGGTATTGGCGGCGGCATTGCCGAAGTGGTCGGTAAAAGAATGCAGCAGCTGGGTCAGCATAAACAGATACTCTCGATTACCCATCTGGCGCAAGTCGCTTCTCATGGCCACAGCCATCTGCGCATTGAGAAGCACACCCAAGACGAAAGCACCTTTACCAAGGTAATTGCACTTGATCAAAGTGATCGCATTGAGGAGCTGGCACGCATGATGGGAGGCTTAACGGTGACCGAACAGACCTTGAGCCATGCAGAAGAGATGTTAAACCATGCTCATCAGAGCTAAGTGAGTAACCGATGCAGCGCAAGCCGTGGATCATCAGTCTGCTGTTAACACTCCTGCCCACCGTGACCATGGCAGAGATCGAGTTCAGTGAAGATATGTCGGATCTCTCCGCCGCTGAACGCGCCTGGCTTGAAGATGACTCCTCTCTTGACAGTCATCTGGTCAATGAGGGGCAGATCAAGTGGCTTCCCAAAGCCAAAACCGACTCTTTGTATACCCTGAAAAACCAGCTGACGCTCTCTCCCAGCTCGCAGCTCGACGGCTGGGTTAAGTTCACACAGTGTCACCATCAACTGGATGCCATCTCCAAAGTAGAGATTGTCTACTCCGAAGACACCACACGCAACCTGCAGGTGCTTAGTCACCAGCGTATCCAGCAGGTGGTGCAGCAGCCCTTTTCGGTCGAACTGACCGGAGTCCTGCCCGGCGCTGAGATCTGCATCTCCGGCGAAAACAAAACCCTGCACAAAACCGCCACTGGCTGGAAACTGGAGCGCGGCCCCTATATGCGGCGCTTTCTGGATGGCTACTACCCTATGCAGCTGCAAGAGACCCTCAACTGGAAACACTCGGGACTGGAGCTGGAACCAAGCTCGATACAGACTCACCTTGGGCGCGAATCCGTTCTCAATAAAACCGAGCAGCAACTGCACAGCAACTACTGGTTTGAAGGCATCCTACGCACCAAATATCAGTTCAGAAGCCGTGCAAAAAACAGCCCAAAACAACCCAAATAGTCTAAACCCTTTGCCGCAACAAACGCACCAACAAAAAAGCCAGTCAGCGGTGATCCGCTAACTGGCTTATCTGTATGCTGAATATTGAAGCTGACGCTGCGCTTAAGATTCGCCTTGCAGTGTACCGTAAATCACCAGACTGTGACCGGAAAGCTCGTAACCACTCTCTTTGGCAATCTCTTTAATACGCTCTTCAATCACCGGGTCAACAAACTCTTTAACCTTGCTGCTCTTCAAACACACCAGGTGATCGTGGTTATCACCGGTATCCAGTTCAAAAATAGAGATGTTATTTTCAAAGTTCAGACGGCGTACAATACCGGCTTGCTCAAACTGAGTTAACACTCGGTAGACAGTGGCCAACCCCACCTCTTCGCCTTGCTCCAACAGGATCCTGTAGACGTCTTCCGCTGTTAAATGATGGTCCTCGCCCGCACTCTCTAGAATCTCTAGAATTTTCAGTCTCGGCAAAGTGACTTTTAGGCCGACTTTTTTCAGATCTGTTCCGCTCATTTGAACCTCAATGATTTACACGTTATGATTGCGTCTGTGATTCCAGACTACACGTTTATAAGCGTGTATAATAAACCATTTTTAGGGCAACTAGAATAGAAATGAAAATGATTCCAACTCTTATCGCAAAAACCGCCAGTCAAAACCGTGCAAACGCGTCTATAACCACTCGAACAGTGCGTGTTTTGGCCGCAGCCAGCTTGTCTGCGACTCTACTCACCGGCCTAAGCGGTTGCTCTATTTTGGAACCCTATAAAGCACCACTGACACAGGGCACCATTATCACCCAAGAGAATATCGGCTTAATCCAGGTCGGCTTGACCAAAGGACAGACCCGCCAGCTATTTGGACCGCCAATGGGTGAAGATCCATTTAACCCAAGTCATTGGGATTATGTCTATTACAGTACCGATAACACGTTGCACCCTGATGCCGTTAAGCGCTTGTCGATCTACTTTGATGAAGATGAGATGATTAAATCGTGGGAAGTATCAGATAAGCCGGTTAAGATTGAACGTTAAAGTCGTTTAACACCTGCCCCGCACTGCGGAAATCTAAATGATAAAGGCGCTTGAAGAGTTCAACTTTTCAAGTGCCTTTTTTATTTGCCCTGCTGCTTACGTTCGTCTTCAACGTTTTTACGTCGACGCTCTCGCGGATCGACTTTCAACGGGCGGTAGACCTCTATGCGATCACCTTCGCGCAAAACCTGATCTTTATTCACCACCTTGCCAAAGATGCCAACCTTATCGGTATTCACCTCGGGGAACTCCTGCATAAACTGAGATTGCGCCAAAGCATCCCCCACCGTGCAGCCCTCCGCTACCTGTTCAACAAAGATAAACTGCTCTCTCTCTTGAGCATAAGCCACTTCAATTTTCATACAGCTGCTCCTTAGCGATAGACCTGCTTGGCACGTTCACAGAATGAGTCGACCATGGTATTGGAGATCTGCTCAAAGATAGGGCCAATTGCGGCATTCAAAATACCGCTGCTGACCTCAAATTCCACTTCAAACAAAATTTTGCAGGCATCGACATCCAGCACCTTAAACTCCCACTCGCCGCGCAGACTCTTAAAAGGCCCATCCACCAAATGCATCTCAATGCGTTTGCCCGGTACTAAGTGGTTGCGGGTTGCAAATGTCTGACTGATGCCCGCTTTGGCAATGGTGACTTTAGCCTGCATCTCCGAAGCGGATTCAGACAGCACCTCGGCGCCGCCACACCAGGGTAAAAATTCAGGATAAGCGGCCACATCATTCACCAGGTCAAACACCTGTTGAGCAGAGTATGGCAGCAGCGCGGTACGGGTAATTTTTTTCATAAATCGTTTAGTCTTTTAAGCAGGCCTGTTGAAACAGAATTGTTCGACTGAATAAAGCGTGCGACCAATTATACCAAAGCTTAATCGGCAAACAGCAATTTAGCCAGCATCGGTTATAATTGAGCCAAATCAGAGGTTACCCTATGCATAAGATCCCATCCCTGCTAATCGCTTTTTCCCTTTTGCTGTTCAGTCACACCAGCTTCAGTGGTGATGAAAAACTGATTGAAAACCCTGCACAAGGCCTGCTTAAAGACAGTTTTGTGGTTGACTACCGTGTCGACGATTTCAGCGATGAGGTGAAAGAGGCCAATATTCTGTTTATCCCTGAAGACTACCGCACTCAGGCGGCCTTTTTCTTGCGCTGCCGCCCGTTTTTCACCAACTTCTCGGTGCAGTTTTTAGAACAGGAAAACAACCTTAAAGATGCAGATGGTGACTTGGCTAATGACTCTAAAAAGTTCGCCAAACACGGTTACATCTATGACACTGAACACGACCTGGAACTGTTCACAGATAAGCGTTCTGAAAGCATTGAAGTCGCGGTTGGCGGCCAAAACCGCCATCTGAGCAAACTGTTTACAACCGATATTGAAAAATTACCAGGCCTGCTGGGAATGAGTTTCCATTTTAGTTTCAACTACATTGAGATGCCCAGTTTCCGTGCGGTATCCAATAGCTCTGATACCGAAGAGGCGTTTGCACTGATTAACCACGCCTTGCAGCATAACTCGCCGTTGAGTTTTGAAGTTGAAGGCCATCACGGCCCGGATCGCCGTTTCCGTCTGGATATTCCAAGAATGCAGCAGTTTGTGCCCATCGAAGTGATCGATTTCTGCATCCGCAAACGTCAGTTAATTGATTGATACCGCTTTTGTCAGCGCAATTTCCATCTCGCCGGTTTGCTTGCCGCTAATCACTGCTATAATAGGCGCTCATTAAAAGGTTAAACAACGGTTAATGCTCCACCATGGCTAAGAAAAAATCAAAAAAAGCGGATACATCCAACCAGATTGCACAGAATAAAAAGGCACGTCACGACTACTTTATTGAAGAGACGCTGGAAGCCGGTCTGTCTTTAGAGGGCTGGGAGATCAAGAGTATCCGTGAGGGTAAGGTCAATATCAAAGAGAGCTATGTGCTGTTGAAAAACAACGAAGCCTACCTGTTTGGTGCCCAGATCCAGCCATTGGTGACCGCCTCAACCCACACCGCACACGACCCGCTGCGCCTGCGTAAACTACTGCTGCACCGCCGTGAACTCGATCGTCTGATGGGCAAGGTGGATCGTGACGGCATGACCGTGGTGCCGCTGAATATGCACTGGAGCAAAGGCGGTAAAGTGAAGTGCGATATCGGTCTGGCTAAAGGTAAAAAGCAGCACGATAAACGCGCCACAGAAAAAGAGCGCGAGTGGAACCGTGATAAACACCGCATTCTGAAACAGGCACGCTAAAGTTTTAACAACAATCTTGAATTATATTGGCTAAAACCCTATATAATACGCAGGTTGATTAATATCGAATCTATTGGTGTTAATCAACCGCAATACGTTCTTTGAAAATTTGGAAATCTAGTTTTTTAAAATAGATTTCTCTCGTTTAAAACACCAGCCGTTTAAGCAGGCCTGGTGAAATTTAAACAACGTCAAACAACACAACTCTTTTGGGGGTGTACTGGTTTCGACGGGGAGACTGAAGTTTGAGATGCATGTCGTGCCTGAATGATGCACGTAAATCTTTATTTCATTATTGTTATAGTTGCAAACGACGATAACTACGCTCTAGCGGCTTAATCCCGCTTGTGCAGACTGGGCCAGTTGTTCGTAGCCCCCTGTTCTGTATCGACTTATACGAAATCGTAACCGTTGCGTGTTTGGGTGATTGGTTATTAAACTTAACAAACTCGCTTGATGTGATCCCTGCTGGTCGGGCAGCATTTAAGTTAAATTAATAGATCAAATAAACATGTAGAGTTTTAGATGGATGCTTTCCGGACGGCGGTTCGATTCCGCCCATCTCCACCAAATTCTTTAGAGTGATTGATTAAACCCAATCGGTCACTTATCCATACCCTGTGCAGTCGCAATCAGCGCATCTTTGAACCATTCAATGATTGATATTCAAAATCGGCTGTTGCGTGCCTTTAAGGGTGATACTTTGCGTCACTGCTTGTTGCGACAGCCAGCCTTTAATGGAGCGCCCACCCTGCTCAAGGTAGTCGACAATACCCGTTTTCACGCTAGATGGCAGACTGAGATGGGCATAGTGAGCGCGGCCGTCATGCACCAGATAGCCGATGGTTTCAGTCTCCAGCTGCAGCATAGAGTGAACATAGTCATGCGATAGCTCGGGCGAATCAACCGGGCAGACAATCCAGCGCGACACAGCTTCAAAATCGTCATAACTTAAGATCGACTCAATGCCTGACAGAGGCCCGCAGTAACCCTGTCTGATATCCGCCACCACGGGGAAACCTAACGCCTGATAGCGCGCCAAATTACGGTTGGCACTAATGACAATCCGATAATCCTGACTGTCAAACAATTCAAGCTGTTGCTGAACTCTAGACAACAGCTGCTCAATCATCGGCCGCTCTTGATAAGTGACCCAACCTTTATCCTGTCCGCCCATGCGCCTGCCCTGTCCACCCGCCAGAATCAACACCCCAACCATCTAGTAGCTCCAGTACTCGACCCGATCACCTTCAAGCAGATCCTGACCCGGGTTCACCCGAATATAGCCATCCGCTTGAATCAGTTTGAGCAACTGACTTGAAGAGACATTAGACAGCGGTAGCAGACCCTGTTCGGTCTCTCTGACTTGAATCCATAATAGTCGATCGGCATCGGCCTGCTGTGCAACCGCCACGGCACGATAACTTGGATCACCACTACAAGCAGGCATACCGCTGGCTCGATAGATCATCGGTTTGGCAAAAAGCTGAAAACTCATAAATGCGGCCACCGGATTGCCCGGCAGCGCCACCACGGTTGCCTGAGCTAACTTAGCAACGGA
Organism: uncultured Thiosulfatimonas sp.; assembly: GCA_964574275.1. GTDB lineage: Bacteria > Pseudomonadota > Gammaproteobacteria > Thiomicrospirales > Thiomicrospiraceae > Thiomicrorhabdus. Next base: position 9,215 of record CAZNML010000046.1, read on the forward strand.
CAAGGGTTTAGCCGGTTTCATATTTATTTTCCAGCGACGACTCTGCTCAGCCTTGGACAGCACGGTTTTGATATAGTCCTTATCACCGACCGAAGCGCCTCCGACCGTTAATATCAGATCCACCTGTGTCGCCAGCTGATGCAGAAGTGCCTCTGTCTTCTGTAGATCATCGGCTAACCGATAGACGCCTTGCACTTCAACAGGCAGCGATGTAAGCAGTTCGCTGATCATCCAGGAGTTACTATCAAAGATCTCGCCTTGACTTAATTTATCACCCGGTGAACGCAGCTCGTCACCACTGGTCACCACTGCCACTCGGCAAGGTTGCTTCACCCAAAACTTATTCAGGCCAACCGAGGCAAGCAGGGCAATCTCTCGTGCCCCAATCAGAGTTCCGCTGGGTAACAGCAGTGAACCCGACTGGATATCGGATCCGGCTTGTTTGATATTCCAGCCCGGTTCAGCAGCCTGAGGTTTCTGCAGCTGTTCAACACCATCTTCTACCCTGATAAAAGCCTTTTCATTGGGAACGACCGCATTCACTCCGCCGGGAATGGGGGCTCCGGTCATAATCTTCACACACTGTCCTGAAGATACTTCTTTTCCTGCTTCGCCATTTTTTCCGGCACTGATAAGTGCGGCGACCGACAGATACTCTTGTTGATCCAGAGTAGAAAAACCGTAGCCATCCATGGCACTGATCGCCTGTACCGGCAGATTAAGTGGTGCATAGATATCTTCAGCCAGCACTCTGCCGGAGAGTTGAGCCAGCGATAGATGCTCCACCTGTTCAATGCTGGGAGACCACTGCAAAACCTCGGTGCTGACAACATCAAACTGCTCTAAGTACTGTGTGTTTGCTTTTAACATAGTGGCCTCCGTTGTTGCCAAAACTGGTTCGCTTTTGACAGAGCCTCGGCAATCGATAGATCCTCCATCGCCACCAGCGCACATGCCGCAGTTGCAATCACCGCCTGCTCGCCATAAATATCCTCAGTCTGCGCTTGCCATAAAGCCGTTAACTGTTCTGGAACCCAGTTTTTAGGGCGTAAACTTCTTGCGGTTACGGACTTAAAATCCATTTCCGTCAGCTCGGTTTCCAACTTAGAAGACAGATATAGACGATTAAGTGCATCAGGCCTGATTTCGGGCTCACCGCCCTCGCCTTTAAACACCAGGTTGCGCTGCGCCCCATTCACCGATGACGCCGCATGATGTAATCGCTCTACCCCTTTATGGTAAATCCCCTGCATGGCAACCGCTGCGCCCAAAGGGTTTAACAGTTTAACGGCGGTATTAAAGACGGTACGCACCCCCAGTTCGGATTTAAGGTGCAGAATCTCTTTCAGCTGAGGGGCAAAATTTTGCAGTGGCAGATACACTAACTCCCCTTGCTGCAACAGCGTATCCGCTTCAAACGTGGAGCTGGCTTCTCTAAAACCAAGCGGCTGCATAAAACTGTGCGCATAGTGTCGATCTTGAAACTGGCCCGAATCGCCATGCAGCAAAATGCGGTAACCCTGTTGATTGAGCAGTTTAATACTTAAAAGAAAATAGGGAGGATAGCGCCATTTGCCGGCATAGGCGGAGATATCCAGATCGGCATCGACCGCATTGTGGTGCAGTTGATAAAACTTCCTGATACCGGTAACAAAGCCCATTAACTCCTGTTCTGATTCGCCATTTGCACGCATCAGCAAGAGAAAAGCGCCTAACTGCTTATCGGTGACTTCACCGGCCAGAATCATCGCAATAGCCTGCTCTGCCTCCTCCATCGTCAATGAACGCCTACTTTTAGGGCCCTTGCCTAAAACTCGCAGATATGTGGCAAAAGGGTGATCACTCATGAGGCATCCTTCAAAGCCATATTCACAGAACTCACAGGACTTACAGGTTTTGTAGAGCTCATGGTGCTCGATGACTTCACCGGCTGATGCGGATTCAGACGCTCTCGGACTTTGATCACCTCTCCGACCACAATCAGCGCCGGCGGTTTGATCTGCTGTGAGCTCAGTGTCTGTGCCAGTGTATCCAGCTGACAAATCGTCTCCTGCTGCTGCGGGGTCGTGCCTTTTTCAATAATGGCAACCGGCGTATTGCCATCCATGCCATGTTCTAGCAGGCCTGCTTGAATTTTGGGGGCATTTTTAACGCCCATATAAAACACCATGGTATCGCCAGAGTTCGCCAGGCGGGCATAATCAATGCCCTCTGCTCCCGCTTGTTGATGCCCGGTGACCAAAGAGACCGATTGTGCATAATCCCGATGCGTTAACGGAAAACCGGCGTAAGCTGAACAGCCGGCAGCGGCGGTAATGCCCGGTACCACCTGATAGGAAACACCATGTTCGACCAGCACTTCAGCCTCCTCGGCCCCGCGACCGAAGATATAGGGGTCGCCGCCTTTTAATCGAGCAACACGCTTCCCTTGCTGAGCCAGCTCGACCATCATCAGGCCAATGTCCGCCTGCTGTACCTTATGCCACTTATCCTTTTTACCGACATAAATACGTTCCGCTTCGCGGCGCGCCATCTCAATAATTTCCGGTGCGACCAGACGGTCATAGAGAATCACATCCGCCTGCTGCAACAGACGTAAACCTTTAAAAGTCATTAGATCAGGGTCACCGGGACCGGCACCAATCAGATAGACTTCGCCCTGAGGAGTCGACTGCCCCTGCGTCGCAGCCTGATTTATTCTGGACTGTAAAGTGTTCTCGGCCTGTTTACCATCTCCCTGCACCGCCTTATCAATAAAGGAGCTCTCCAGCAGTGACTCCCAAAACGCTTTGCGACCATCCAGATCTTTAATGGCCGCTTTGACCTTATCCCGGTAACGCCCTACTAGATCGGTTAAACGACTAAAGCCGTGTGGAATCATGGTTTCCAGACGCGCTTTCATCACTCTTGCCAACACAGGCGAGCTCCCGCCAGTCGAGATGGCGATCGTCATCGGCTCCCGGTCGACAATGGCAGGCAGAATAAAGTCGCAATATTCGGTTTGATCGGCGACATTGACTGGAATATTATGCGTTTGACAGTAGTGATAGACCGCCTGATTGATCTGTTGATCATCGGTTGCCGAGATGACATATTTGGGCGTTTCTAATCCCTGAAGCACTTCAGCGGAAAAGCGGTCCATCTGCCAGATGATTTTGCTGTGTGCCAGATGGTGCTTCATCTCGGTCTTGATTTCGGGTGCAATCACCGTCACGATCGCCCCCGCTTTAATAAACAGATCGGCCTTCCTTGCAGCCACCGCACCGCCACCGACAATCAGACAGTGCTGATCCTTGATATTAACGAAAATAGGTAAATAGTCCATATTGAGACACTCCTTTGCGTTCCTGGATAGATCATTACAATCAATCTGCCAACTGCAATTAACTGTTATTTTTCATCAACCTAATGATATTTTTAACTTTTTAAGGCGTAAAACCGTGCTCAAAACATCTAAAATGGTGCAGAAAACGGTACTTTTTGGACAACGCTCGCTGTGCTCAACAGCAAGCCGACAATCACTTCAGCTATACCGTCTGTTGCGCCAGTATCTCAGTCAACTCGGGTACACAGCTGCCACAGTTAGTACCGGCTTTTAAGGCCTGTCCAATCGCGTCAACCGAAGTGAGTTTTTGGGTTTGAATCGATTCGACAATGGTATTGATGCCTATACCGAAACAGGAGCAGATAATCTGGCCCTCATCTTTGGCTCCAGACTCTTTACCGGCCAATAGACTTAAACGGGTTCTGGCATCCAACTCAGCCTGGGTAAACACAGAACCCAACCAGTTGCGCGCCGGCAGCTCGGTAGTGGGTGCCATAAAGATGACCGCTTGCAAGACACCATCTTTAATGCGCGCCGCACGGTAACGTCCGCCATCAGTATCCTGATACTGCACCTTATCACCCTCTGAGCCTAGAATGCAGTCCGCCCACACTTCGCTATTCTCTGGCGAGAAGGTACCGGCAATCTCATAGCGGTAGAACTGCTTGCCTTTGATTTTTACCCAGTACTCTATGCCCTGCGTTTCAATCGCTTGTCGACTTAAAATAAAACCATGCCATTTGGCGTTGAACGGCTCAATCTTAACCGGAGCGTGTTTGGATTCCGGCTGTCCAGAGAGCGGATCGCCGACCGGCTGCACTAATACATCCACTCGCCCATGACTGGCGTATTGCGCCGTCCAGTGAATCGGTACAAAGACGCTGCCCTGACGCACCGTATCGGTGATTTCAACACGGGCAATCACCTGTTTATCTGCACCCAGCGGACTGCTGAGTTTTGCCAGCTCCCCCTGTTGCAACTGATAACGCCGCGCATCCTCGGGGTGCACGCTGACATAAACCTGGTCCTTGTGCGCCATCAATTTGGAAGTTTTTGCAGTACGTGTCATGCTGTGCCATTGATCTCGAACCCGTCCTGTATTCAACACCAGTGGGAACTCCGCAGTGGTTGGATTCACCGGCGCACATGGGCTGATGGCGATAAACTGCGCTTTACCACTGGGGGTAAAGAATTTGCCATCGCTAAACATACGTTTTGTGCCATTGGGGGAGCTTGGTGACAGCGGCCACTGAAACGACTGCAGTGCCGAGTATTCGCCTTCAGAGATCTGATCCAATAGGGAGATATCAAAATCACGGGTGCCATCATTCTCAAAACCAGACAGAGCGGCGTGTTCTCGAAAAATTTCAGCAGGTGAGTTGTAATCAAATGCCTGCTCAAAGCCCATTTTTTGAGCGACCTGACTTAAAATCCACCAATCAGGCCTGGCGTTTTCAGGGCCTTGCATAAACTTACGTTGACGAGAGATCGTTCGATCCGAGTTGGTGACGCTACCATCGGTCTCTCCCCAGGTCAGAGCAGGCAATAGAACATCGGCAACATTGGTGGTATCGGTTTTTTGCATACAGTCGGACACCACCACCATTTCACAATCAATCAATGCCTGCTTTACGGCATCGGCATCCGGCATAGAGACCACCGGGTTGGTATTCATAATCCAGATCGCTTTAATTTTGCCTTTGGCCACCGCATCAAACATATCAATCGCTTTTAGACCGTTCTCCTGCGCCATATTGGTGGCGCCCCAGAAGCGCGACACCAACTCGATGCCTTGCGGTTTATTAAAGTCCATGTGGGCGGCAAGCTGGTTCGCCAGACCGCCGACCTCTCGCCCGCCCATCGCATTAGGCTGACCGGTAATGGAGAATGGACCCATGCCCTCTCTACCGATCCTACCGGTGGCCAGATGGCAGTTGATAATGGCATTGGATTTGTCCACACCGGAAGAGGACTGATTCACGCCCTGTGAATACAGCGTCACCATCTTTTGACGAGTGACGGCCCACTCAAAAAACTGTCTTAGATCGCTTTCAGCAACATCGCACTGCTGCGCCACCTCTTCAATCGAGCCCTGCAACCTCTGTGCCTGTTCCAATGCCGCCTGAAAACCTTCGGTATGGTTTTCAATAAATGAACTATTCAACACCTCTGCATCCGCCAACTGCGCCAGTAACCCATTAAACAAAACGGCATCGCTGCCCGGCTTGAGCGCCAAATGCAGATCGGTAATATCACAGGTTGCAGTTTTACGCGGATCCACCACCACAATTTTCATATCGGGGCGTGCACGTTTCGCTGCAGCGATACGCTGATAAACAATCGGGTGTGCCCAGGCGGTATTGGAGCCGACAATCACCAGCAGATCGGTCAACTCTAAATCTTCATAGGTGCACGGCACGCTATCAGAGCCAAATGCGCGTTTATAGCCCACCACAGCTGAGGCCATACACAGACGCGAATTGGTATCGATATTGGCTGTACCCATAAAGCCTTTAATCAACTTATTGGCGACATAGTAGTCTTCGGTTAGGAACTGTCCCGATACATAAAAAGCCACAGCATCGGAACCGTGCTCGGCAATCACCGAGCTGAACTTATCAGCCACCGTACTCAGCGCAGCGTCCCAGCTGACCACCTCGCCATTAACCTGCGGCGCTAACATTCGACCATCAAAATCGACCGTCTCCCCTGCCGCCGAGCCTTTAACGCACAAGCGACCCAAGTTAGCGGGGTGTTTTTCAGAGCCAATCACTTTGACCTCATAACCCTCGAGTGACGAGGACGATTTTTTAGAGGGTTTAGAGGAGACCTCCATTCCACAGCCCACCCCGCAATAGGGGCAGGTTGTTTCAATGGTGTGTTGATTTGACAATGGCATAAAACAGTTTCTTCTTTTGGTGTTATTCAGTGTGATTAAAAATGGGGCTTTTCTGCGTAATAACTAGAGTTTGACAAACACGTGTCCGTTCTCGATCTTGGTCTGATAACTGGGTATCGACACGCCCTCCACATCCAGACACTGCCCGGTTTTCAGACTGTAATGCTGTTTCTGCAGTGGGGCTGCCACCATTAACTCGCCTTTCAAATCGCCAATCATGCCGCGCGACATCACATTGGCTTTGCCGATTGGGTCATAATTATTCAGGGCAAACACCTCGCCATTCAGGTAAAACAGCGCAACCTGAATATCTTTTACCAGCGCGGCTACACCGGAATCTTTTACCAGATCATCTGTTGAACAGACTGCTACAAACTCACTCATTTTTAGTTCCTCTATTTTTGATCAGGCCTGTTCGTTTGTAACTCAACAGGCCTGGTTAAATTAATTTTCAGTGCTTCGATAACGTTATCAGCCTATGCAATCTGCTTAATTTCTACCGCTATACCCGATAGTTTTTCATCTTCGGTAGCGGGACGAATCTGTCCACGCTCCTGCACAAACAGCTGTTCGGCAGGCGTATCGACATTGACAAAAGAGCGGAAACGTTTAGTGAATTCTGGATTTTCAATTGCGGTCTTCCAGTCACAACGATAGCTTTCATGCAGGCTTTGCATCTGCGCCTCCAGCTCGTCGGCGATGCCTAAGGAGTCATTAATAACCACATCTTGCAGGTAAGCCAGTCCACCTTCCATGTTGTCCATCCAGGTGGCAGTACGCTGCAGTCTGTCGGCGGTTTTGATATAGAACATCAGTAGACGGTCAACATATTGGAAGACCTGCTCTTTGGT
>CAZNML010000047.1:0-15179 GCA_964574275.1 uncultured Thiosulfatimonas sp.
ACTGCCTAATTACAAGTGATTAGAGCGAATAAAAACAGATTAAAGCGTTAAATCTAAAAAGAATTTCAACGAGGATCTTTTGCAAACCTGGTTAGCCACAAACCTTAATCAGATTGCATAATTCACTGTTGGCAGACCGATGCTCAATATCACCAAGCCGATGTCCTGCTTAGTCAGAGTGACTTTGCTGTTTTCTCTGTAAACAGATCGACAATTTTGAATTTCGCGGAGGGCTGATTGGCAAACTGCAGTACCACGGTGCGCTTGTCTTTGGCCAAGCCGATTTTGACTTTAATGCGCTGATAACGCTGTTGCTGCTCATCCCAGACCAGCACCTTATAGGGACGCAACGGTTTTAGCAGACGCGTTTTAATCAGCACCGTTTTATCAGTGTAATAGACCTTATGTTCGCCATAGGGTCTGGCCAGCGGCTCACCGATAAACAGCCCCTCTCCCGGCTGCTTGACCGACTTCCAATAGGCCTCAATCAAGGTGTCGCCACTCAGATAGTGCGGAATCAATACCGCCGGGTTCGGAAATTTTGAGGTAAAGTTACAAGGCTCAATCACCGCCCCGTAACTGCCGGTCGCGCCCGCCTCCAGCCAGCGAAAGGCTTTCATCTGTCCGTTTTGTGCAAGTCCCATGCCGCCGGCGGAGGTCAAATGGTCGGCAATCGCCCCCGGCAGATAGACATTCTCCTCAATCATCGGCACTCTATCCAAACCCGTCTGATAAAACATAATATCCTGTTTATCCTGCAGATAGTTGGGCGAATCTTGCGAAGAAAGATCCACATACTCAATCGCCAGCTGCTCATTAAAAGCCCACTGATCGGCCAGAGCCTTGAAGACGCCCCAGCGTGAACTGCGACTGCGGTCGGAGGTGCGCACTAAATAGGCCGTGCCATTCGGCATGCGGCCATCGGCGCTCACACCGAGGTCGATCAAACGTTTGACTTCGGTAAAGTTGCGTCCGCTTAACAGCATACTGGGGCGCATACCCAGCTCCTGCCATGGCTTGGCGCTGTAACTATCAAAGTACGGACTGTTGGCGGTAGCTTGGCAGCCCTTGCCAAACTCCTGGCAAAACTTGGCATCAAAACCAAAGGTAAATGCGCTGGTAACCGACATACAGCCGACACGGTAGGGCTTGTGCCAAGTCAACACCAAGGCTTGAATGGTCTCCGGCAGTTGCGCCTGCAATGCCTGATAGACCTCTTTGAACTCGGTTGCCCCCATCACCGCAGTATCCGGGAGATCAACGGTAAAGATCTGCTCCACCGCCAGACCACGTTGTTGCTGATAATACTCGGCAATTTTGACCGACTGCAGATCACCGCGTTTAACAATCACCGCAATCGACTGCTTGTCCAAGCCGTAACTCGGCAGTTCAATTTGCGGTTTAGCCGCCAGAAGCTGGGCACTGAACAGAGCCAACAGCACTACAAAAAACCACCCAGCTTTTAAGTCCTGTTTCATAAGGCCTCATCCCAATAAGCGGTTTGACCAAATTGCTCCACCAGAAAGTCGATGAACACCCGGGCTTTCTGCGACAGAAATCGGTTCTGCGGATAGATCGCATAGGCGTGCATTTGCGGCAGAGTATATTCCGGCAGAACTCTGACCAGCCGCTTCTCACGCAAAGCTTCCGAGGCGATAAACGTCGGTAGCAGTGTAATGCCATGACCGGCAAGCGCCATCTTCAATAAAAAGTCCCCGTTATTGGCGATCATTTTGCTCTGCAGTGTCACCGCCTGAGTTTGGCCGGATTGACTTAAGAAACACCAGGGTTCATTTTGACTGGCCGTATAGTGCAAAATACTGTGCTGTTTTAGATCTTCAGGCGTTTTTAACAGGCCTGCCTGCTTTAAGTAGGTTGGACTGGCACAGCACACAAAACGAATAGGCACAATTTTACGCGCCTGCAACGCCGACTCATTTAACTCACCAATCCGAAAAGCCAGATCTACCCCCTCTTCAATCAGATCCACTTCACGGTCGGAGAAATCAAGTTTCAGTGTCAGCTGCGGGTGACTTTTGGCAAACTGATCCAGTACCGGTGTTAAATGCGTTAACCCAAACGAGAGCGGCAGAGCAATGCGTAAAGTTCCGTTTAGCTGCTGACTGTTGACATGCACCGAATGATTCAGCGCCTCAAATGAATCAACCACTTTCAACGCATTTTGATAGTAGACCTGTCCGGCTTCGGTTAGACTGAGTCGGCGCGTGGTACGTTGAATCAACTTGGTCGCCAGACGCTGCTCCAAGTCCGCCAAACGCCGACTCACCGCTGATTTAGCCAGGTTAAGCTGATCAGCCGCCTTACCAATGCCTCCCGCCTCGACAATGCGGATAAAGACCTGAATATCTTCGAGTTGCCCCATAACATCACCCAAAATAAAAAGCTGACTTTGTTCTATAAAACAGAACAGTGTTTTAGCATTTTGCCGGTTTTTTACAAAAGACGCAAACGATAAACTTTAATCAATCCCTAAAAAAATTAATGGATAAAATCATGAGCTTACGCACGATTAAAAGTTTACATAATGGTCTAGCGACGCAGGATGGCGCCGATGTCAAACTCAGCCGTATTATTGGTCAACCGAGCTTAAAAAACCTCGATCCCTTCTTAATGCTGGATGCTTTTGGAACCGATCAACCCCTGGATTATATTGGCGGCTTTCCGCCTCATCCGCACCGCGGCTTTGAAACCGTTACCTATCTATTAGCCGGCAATATGCGCCATAAAGACAATCAGGGCAATGAAGGCTTACTGCGTGCCGGCGGCGTGCAGTGGATGACGGCTGGACGCGGCATTATTCACTCAGAGATGCCCGAACAGGAACAGGGACTGTTAATGGGCTTTCAGCTATGGGTTAACCTGCCGAGTTACGCCAAAATGACAGCGCCGCAATATCAAGAGTTTCCGCCAGAGAGCATCCCGCTTGAACAGCTAAAAAACGGCAGTGAGGTCAAAGTCATTGCCGGAATCACCGATCACGGCACCCAGGGTGTGATTCAAAATGATTATGTATCGCCAACCTACTTGGATGTCTCTTTGCAGCAACACGACAGCTTTAGCCAAAGCCTCAAAACGGATGACACCGCCTTTATCTATCTGCATCAGGGTTCCATTCAGGTGGCTGAGGACGATAGTAGCATCATTAATAGTGGCCAATTGGCTGTATTGAGCCCCGGTACGCAAGTCACAGTCCAGGCCAAGGAAGACAGCCGTTTTATTTTAGTGGCTGGTACACCGTTGAAAGAAAATATTGTGCAGCGCGGTCCGTTTGTAATGAATAGTCAGCAGGAGATTGAGCAAGCCTTTGATGACTACAATAACGGACTTTTTTAAAGCCAGGCATTTGACAGCGTCATCTGCCTGGCTTATGCTCCAATATCAATAACATACTATGAAAAAATCGCTAGACGCGAGAGGATAACTATGAAAAATCTCTTAAAAACACTGCTGTTAACAGGCCTGTTTATAAACGCTCCCAGCGTCCATGCTGAGGACTTTAAGCCCTCTTCAAATGTAGTCACCTTAATGCCCATTGTCATGGACAACCTTGATAACCTGATGCTGACACCTGAACAGTTGGATGCGATCAGAGGGGTAGCCCGTGAAAACTTCTCACAGGTGGAGTTTATCAATGCGGAGTACCACGATCTAAAAACCCAGTTAAAAGAGGAGTTACTAGATCCTGCTGGCAGTAAGAAGGTTAGTTTAGAGTTAACTAAAACGCTGGCTGATCTAGATCAGAAACGTCTTCAACTGACGACTAACTGCGTCTTTAACTTGAAAAAGATATTGACCCCAGAACAGTTTAACGAAGTACTCGAGCTGGAGAGTTTTTAGTCCGAGTAAGGTCTATGGCTTTAACTGCAATACTCGATTATAGATCGGTTTTTTCTTTTCGCCGCTGACCTCGGCGATAATTTCCGCAATCTGTTTCACCGGCAGTCCCTGTTTCAGCATCGCCTGAATCAGTTCATCATGCTCGGTGACATCGGTCTGCTCCTGCTCAACCGCCCCCATCACCATTAACACAAATTCACCACGCACCTTATCGCTGTTTTCGGTAAAGTAGTGCAACACCTCTGCAATGCTACCGGAAACAAACTGCTCATAGGTTTTGGTCAACTCTCGCCCGACAGCCATTTGACGCTCAGCACCCAATACTTCCTCCAAGGCGGGTAAGGTATCCATCAAGCGATGCGGTGATTCATAAAACACCAGAGTGCGTCTGTCATTTTTAAGTTCGATTAAGGCATTCAGGCGTTTTTGCGACTTGGCTGGCAGAAAGCCTTCGTAACTGAAACGGTCGGTCGGCAGACCAGCGGCACTCAATGCGGTAATCACTGCCGACGGCCCCGGAATCGGTACCACCTGAATGCCCTGCTGGCGCAGCAATTTGACCACATGAAAACCAGGATCATTAATCAATGGCGTACCGGCATCGGAGACCAGAGCCCCGCTCTCTCCCGCCTGCAACTTTTCCAGCAACTGTCCCATGCGCGCCTGTTCATTATGGTCATGCAGACTAATCAGCGGACGGTTAATCGCCAGCGACTGCAACAGCCTTTGGGTGTGGCGGGTGTCCTCCGCCGCAATCCAGTCGACCTGCTGCAAGGTTTCGACCGCGCGTTGCGTAATGTCTTTCAAGTTACCAATTGGGGTGGCGACAATATATAAAGTGCCTGAATTTTCAGTCAGTTGTTGCATAAAAATCAAATCTATCCGTCTGTGTAATGCTTTATAATCAGCAATACGATTAATTGTGACCCATTCTATATAAAAATGCACAAGACCACTGCTTTATTTATTTCAACCAGCCTACTTGCGGTAACGCTGTTAGGTTTAACCTCCTGTAGCGCACCCCAGTCTAAAAAGACGGTTGAGGCGAAGCCGGACATTGTTTTACCGCAAACAAAGCCAAAAACCGCAGATGAACGCCGCATTGCACAGCTTGAACAATCGATCAAACAGGCACAGGCAGATCGCAACTGGCCACAATTTATCAATCTAAGTGAGCAACTGTGGCAGCTCGCCGACAGCGACAATCAGCTGGCGATTGAGTATATGGTATGGAAAACGCTGTCGGATAACTTTACCTCGCAAGCCGCCATCAATCAGCTGACCATGAGCCGTAACCCGCAGCTGGAGAGTTGGGCCAGTTTATTGAATGCACTCAAACAACCAGGCCTGTTTAAATTGCAGGCGCTGCAAGACCTGAAAGAGTTTGAAGATGACGCCATCTATCACAGCCACCTGTTAACGGCGCTGAAATACCGCCTGAAAACACAACAGAGCATCCATCAAATTGCCGTACTGCTGCCTTTTAAAGGCAAATACCAGCATATCAGCGAGCAGATTCGTAATGGTATCCTGAAAGCCTATATGGTCTCTAATCAAAAAGTGGGCATTCAATTTTACGACAGCAGCAATGTGGCCAGCGTGCTACAACAGTATGAACTGGCCAAACAGGACGGTGCCGATCTGGTCATCGGACCTCTAACCAAAGAAGCCATTGAACAGCTGGCAGGTCACAATATCAACGATGTCATCGCCCTGAATAACAGCAGCGAATCCTCATTCAAGACCTTCAACTTCCGTGCGCAGACCGAAGGGCTGCAGATTACTCAGCAACTGAAACGCAATGATTTCAGACGCATTGGTATCTTAAGCAGTCAGAGTTCACGCGACCTGAATACGGCACAGACCTTAATGTCACAGTGGCTCGGCGATGAGGAGAACCAGGCCCTGTTAAGAGCCTACTCTCTGGAAAAACTGAATATGCGTAAAGAGCTGGGGGGATTGATTAATGAAGAGCAGAGTCAAAGCCGCTATAACAACTTACGCTGGTTACTCGGTGAAAAACTTGAATTCTTCCCTCGCACTCGCAAAGACCTGCAAGCCATTGTGTTAATCGGTGATGCCGATCAGGTGGCGGTATTTCACCCGCAGTTCGAGTTCTTTCAACTGGAACTGCCGGTGTATGCCACCTCGAACTTAACGCCGCAAGACCTGCAGGACATTGAAACCAATAAAGATTTAAGTAATGTGATTTTTCCGACCATTCCAGCGGTGTTTACCCCGCATGCTTTAAAAACGCCACTGGAAGCCTTTGGTTGGGACAGTTTTATGATTGCCAGCCAACTGCACCAGCTGGCACCCAACCTGTGTTTCAATCAGGGACAGAGCGGAATTCTATACCTGGATGATCAGGCCATCGATAAGAAACTGATCTGGGCACAATACTCCGAGCACGGCCGCTTAGCGCGCTGGGTGCCGCCGGTTGCAGAAAAAAGCGAACAACAGCTTCTGGAGGAGATGATGCAGCAAGAGCTGCTTGAAGCCCTGCAGAATGAAGTATCCATGACTCAGCCAGCCCCTGCAGTGCAGAGTGCCGCCACTCCCGCTGCAGAGAGCCAAATGGTTGATGGCGTGCAGGTCATTACTCCATAATCAAAGGCGGACCGATGGGCATTGTGCAACAACTTAAAAGCAAGTTCATCGGCCAGCATAAAGAGCAGCAGGCAGCCCGCTGGCTCAAGCGACAGCAGATTAAGATCGTCGCCCAGAACTTTCTATGCAAAGGCGGAGAGATCGACCTGATCGGCTTTGAAGAAACACAGAATCGACTGATTTTCTTTGAGGTCAAGTATCGTCAAAGCAGTGCATTCGGCCATCCGGCAGAGACATTGCGTCCGCAGCAACAGCAGCGCATTATCCGCTGCGCACAACGCTTTCTGCAGCAACACCCGCAATATCAAAACTGCGTGATGCAGTTTGATCTATTGACGTTTCTTAAAGATCAAGCCGAACCGGAGAGAATAGAGAACGCTTTTGGGCTGTAACGCCAATCGCAATATGAGCGTTACAGATCGACTTATCCACTTATTGACAAGTTATCCACAGGTTATTGCCAACCGCGTGAATAACTTAAATGGCTATTCAATCAAGCCTAGTGAGTTTGTTCCGCCTCCAAAATAACCGGCAGGGTATCCAATACCGAGTCCGGGTTTAGACTGATTGAGTCGATCCCCAGGCCAACTAAAAACTCGGCAAACTCAGGATAGTCCGATGGTGCCTGACCACAAATACCGATCGGCTTATTATTGCGCTGTGCGCCCTCTATTGCCATCTGCACCATCTTCTTCACCCCTGTATCACGTTCATCGTACTCAAAGGCGACTTTCTGCGAATCTCGATCCACCCCCAAAACCAGCTGAGTCAGATCATTGGTACCAATAGAGAAGCCATCAAAAAATTCCGAGAACTCATCGATCATCAGCACGTTGTTCGGAATCTCGACCATCATATACACTTTCAGTCCATTGCTGCCGCGAACCAGACCGTTCATCGCCAGGTTATCCACCACTAATTTTGCTTCCGAAACTGTGCGACAGAATGGCACCATAATAATGACATTCTCCAAGCCCATGACCTCTCGCACTCTGATGACGGCTTGACACTCTAAGGCAAAACTCATTTTATACTCAGGATCGTTGTAGCGTGAAGCCCCTCTGAAACCAATCATCGGGTTCTCCTCTTTCTGCTCAAACACCTTGCCGCCAATCAGAGTGGCATACTCGTTGGTTTTAAAGTCAGACAGACGCAGCACCACCTGTTTGGGGTAGAAACCGGAGGCGATAGTAGCAATCCCCTCTGACAACTTATGCACAAAGAACTCCTGACCGTTTTCAAAACCTTCAATCAGGGTAGCGATCTTCTGACGCACTTTTTCACTGGGAACCTTTTCCGGGTTCAACAGCGCCTGTGGGTGAACCTGAATACTGTTACTGATAATAAACTCCATTCGCGCCAGACCGACACCGGCATTAGGAATTTGATTAACAGAGAAGGCCTGCTCCGGATTACCTAAATTCATACGTACTTTGGTTTTAGGCATCGCCATATTTGCCAGATCAACATCCTCGACCTCATAAGGAATCACCTTGTCATAAACACGCCCTTCATCCCCTTCCACACAGGAGATCGTCAGCTGCTTTCCGGTTTGAATCAGTTCCGTTGCCTGCTCAGTACCGACCACGGCCGGTATTCCCAGCTCGCGAGCGATAATCGCAGCATGACAGGTTCGCCCGCCGCGGTTGGTCACCAGGGCGGCGGCTTTTTTCATCACCGGCTCCCAGTCAGGCGTAGTCATATCGGCAATCAACACCTCGCCCTCTTTAAACTCATGCAGAAACTCCGCCGAATTGATCACACGCGCTTTACCACTGGCAACACGACTGCCGACCGAGCGCCCGGTAACCACCGGTGTTGGCCGATCTTGATCCAGGGTGTAGCGTTTAAAGAAGCTGCCCTGCTTCTGTGAGACGACCGTCTCCGGTCTGGCCTGCACAATATACAGCTCACCAGTCACACCATCTTTGGCCCACTCAATATCCATCGGCCGATCCGTTTTGGACTGTTTCGAGTAGTAGTCTTCAATCTTCACAGCATACTCAGCCAGCTTCAACACCTCTTCATCATTGATACAGAAATTCTTCTGCTCATGCTGAGTGGTGGGCACATTTTGAATCGGTTCACGACGGTTGGCATCGGTCGCGTAGATCATTTTGATTTTTTTGGCTCCAAGATGGCGTTTCAGAACGCTGCGATAGCCCTTTTTAAAGGTGGGTTTATGCACATAGAACTCATCAGGGTCCACCGCCCCCTGCACCACGTTCTCACCCAAACCGTAAGCACCGGTAATCAGTACCACATCTTTATAGCCGCTCTCAGTGTCAACGGTAAACATTACCCCGGATGATGCGATATCCGAACGTACCATCAGTTGCACACCGACCGATAAGGCGACATCAAAATGCTCAAAGCCCTGGTCAATGCGATAGTGAATAGCACGATCGGTAAACAGACTGGCAAAACAGTGTTTACAGGCATCAATATAAGCGGCCAGGCCTGATATATTCAGATAGGTATCTTGTTGACCGGCAAAACTCGCCGTTGGCAGATCTTCTGCGGTGGCGGAACTGCGCACCGCCAAGGAGAATTGTGCGCCAATTGAACTGGTTAAAGCCTCATAAGCTGAGACCATTTGCTGATAGAGTTCTTCAGGCAGCTTCGCCGTGTAAATCAACTCACGCGCCATGGCGCCACGGCTCTGCAAATCTTGTGTGTTTTCAGCGTCTAGAGGGTCAAGAATCTCATGCAATCGCTCCCACAAACCGTTTTCATCTAAAATCGTCGTGTAAGCTTTGGAGGTAATGGCAAAACCGTTGGGAACCGGTACACCTTGAGGAACTAAACTTTGATACATCTCCCCAAGAGACGCATTTTTTCCCCCGACCAATGGGATATCATCAATTCCCAACTGTGAAAAAAACCGAATAAACGGGCTCTTGGCAAAGTGAGACTCTGAAGACATTATTTTCTCCTTACTTTCAGACGCCATTCATCAGTGAAATCGCGATTACAAATAAAAAGTTATGTCTTAGATTACGCCTTTTTAACTAGCTTGGCTAGAATTGAATGGCAAATTGTAAGATAAAAAACGAAATTGGCTGGTAAAAGTAAGCAGGCCTGCTTACTTTAAGAGAGATATAGCGACTATTTTTCTACCACAATACGCACCATTCGACCGTCACGTTGCGAAGTTGTTTCAATCGTTGTAAAACCAAGACTGTTCAACATATAGAGTAGATCATCGGTATGGTAGCGGTTATGCTCTAAAAAGTGTTCAAATACCTGTTCTACCTCGTCTTGAGGCACGGCCTCTTTCCACATCTTTCTGTCCGGGTACTTATGTTCCAGGTACGATTCCAGAGGCTGCCTTACCAGGTCAATAATACACAGACGCCCGCCCGGCTTGAGCCACTGATGGATCGCTTTAAACATCAAAACCGGCTGTGGAAGTTCATGCACAATCATATTGGCCATTACCACAGCGGCACTGCCCGGCTCAACTCTTAACTGCGGCGCATTCAAATCATCTTCGACCATACGTGCATTAGCGGGCAGCGGCTGCTGCGCTGCCAACATATAGGGGGCCGCTTCAATTCCCACAATGGTATTTGCCGGATAGCGCAGCGCTAAATCATTCACAAACTGACCAATGCCCGCTCCCAGATCCACTAACACCTCACTCTTATTGATCACCACGCCCATCTGAGCATTCCAAAACTCCCAAAAATCAACGTCATGACGACGTTCATAACTCGAAGTAATCATCGAACGGGCATGCTCTCCATCACCGCCATGGTGTTTCAAAATTTGAGCCTGGGTTTTATTCATCCTAGCGATCCTTTAATGTTGCAGTCAGTCATGCTGCAGGATTATAAAATAGAGCGCACCCAACCATTAAATATTTTATCTGTAATAGCAGCGCCGCCTGCAATCTTCCAAATAGTGAAGATAAAGCGAATTACCAGGCCTGGACCTCCAATCACAACGAATTTATGGTAATATTTGTAAGGTAAAAACCACAAAAAAACCCACCTTATTAGGTTGGCAAGTCAGGGAAGGCGTAAACAAAGTGCAGCAAAAAACCACAATCATGTTGATTTGCATTCTTACTATGCTAGCAAGCCTAAACACCGCCATGGCTGCGCAGTCAGAGCCGGAGACGCTCTATTTTGCCCCACTGCCAATGAACAATACCAAATATAACTTCATTAAGGCACAGCCGGTCACCGACTATCTGAGTAAAAGCCTGCAGCGCCCGGTAGAAGCGAAACTGTATCGCTCTTATGACGAGCTGCTGCTGGCCTTTGCCAAGGGGCAGGTCCATTTAGTTGAGCTGGGACCCAAGCCGCTGCAGCAGCTTAAAACCCTGACCACCTCATTAAGCCCTCTGGTCAGCATCGATCAAATTGAAACCAACAACCAGTATCGTTGTGTGCTCGCGGCACCGATTGACGGTCTTAAAAACCTGGCTGACATTCAGCAGCCTGAATTAACCAAAGTCGCTTTAACCCAACCGCTTTCAACCTGTGGAGATCTAATTAGCGGTTACCTGCTTAAACAGCATCAGCTTAATCTTAAACAGATGCCATCCAAACATTTAGGCTCACATGAAGCCGTTGCCCAGGCACTGATTCGCAACGAATATGCACTGGGTGGCTTAGCCGAATTTATTGCTGAACGTTATCTGAACCTTGGCTTAAATATTCTGGCAACTTCCGAGCTTTTACCCCCTTTTGTAATTGCTGCTAACACAAAAACGCTGAATGCCAGCGATAGGGCTGCCATAAAACAGGCGCTGCTTAACTATCAACCAAGCACCGTTGAAGGCTTGAAACAGTACCAATTCTCCGACTACAACCCGGAGTTAACCAAAAAGTTTGAAGCGCTTAACCAGCAGTCTATTATTGAAGGTGGCTGGTAATGCAGGCAGTCAGCAAACAAACTCGGAATTTCATCAAAGATGCGGTGGCGGTACTGTTGCTGGTCAGTTTCGCCTGGCTACTGCTCTATCAAGGCATAAAAAACGAATATAAAGATGATATTCAATCAGAGCTACAGGAGTCCGTTGCCAAGCAGGAGATCGCCTGGTCATCGGTACAAAAACTGTTCGATGAAGGACAAACACTGCGTTTTGAGTCGATTATTTATCAACCTGAAGTATTGCAGATACTGCAACGTGCACAAGAACCAAGTCAGCAGCAACAGGCAAGAATTGAGCTCTATCGCCTGCTCTACCCTTTTTATAAGGCCCGAATGCAAGAGCTGGGGGACAAGTTCAATCTGCACTTTCATACTGCAGACAACCGCAGCTTCTTACGCTTTCACAAACCCGAATATTTTGGTGATGACTTAAGCCAGATCAGACCCACTGTGGTTCAGGCCAACCGCACACAGCAAGAGATCCATGCTTTTGAAAGTGGAAGAACGCAGTCCAGTTACCACCACACCTTTCCAATTAACTATAACGGTGTAAAACTGGGTACAGTTGAATTTGGACAGCAGTTTGAAACCCTGCGAAAAACCATGCTGGAATTCGCTCCGGACAGTGAATACTCGATTATTTTTCATGGCGACCGTTTAGAGCAGAAACGCTCCAAGCCTTTTGCCTTCTTATATGCCGCCAGCCCATTTTCGTCCCAGTGGCTGGAGGAAGACCCTTTGCGTTTACTGCCGACTGCGTCTCCTGCCTTGTCTGCACAGTTAATCGAGATTGCCGGTTTAGCGGCACAAGACCCGGACTTTCAGCAAAGGCTGAATACCGGACAGTCTTTTGCCCAACACTACCACCTTAATAAGCAGCATGCCATCTTAACGTTGACGGCCATCGAAGACTTCAAGCAGAATAATATCGCTTATCTGGTCGCACTGAAAAAATCACCGAGCATTGCCTCTCAGCATGACCACTTTCAAAATGTCGCACTGGTAATGTCGGTCATTTTGGTCATTGTCGGCTATAGCTTATGGCGCATTATTCGTTCCAGTCGCGCACGCCGTCAGCAGAGCGCCTATTTAGAGAACATTCACGACACCATGGGTGAAGGCTTGTACGTCACCGATCTTCAGGGCAATATCACCGTGGTCAATGACTCGGCTCAAAAAACACTGGGCTATTCGGAAGAGGAGTTAATCGGCCACAATGCCCACCAGCTGTTTCATAACCCAGAACCCTCCATTCATGAAGAGGATCCAACTTGCCCGGTTGAAGCGGCCATCGCTGCCGCAAAAAGTTACCAAGGAGAGTTGCGCCTATTAAAAGCAGACAATACCAATATCTGGGTTAATATCTCAACACAACCAATGATTATTGATGGCGAGCTGCAGGGTGCGGTTAATGTCTTTACCGACATTACCGAGCATAAAGTTAAAGAGGACGCCTTAAGAATTTCAGCCACCGCTTTTGAAACCCAAGATGGCATTATGATTACCAACCCGGTGGGGGTTATTCTACGTGTCAATCAGGCCTTTAGCCGGATAACTGGCTACGAATCTCACGAAGTCGTTGGGCAAACCCCGAAAATACTTAACTCCGGACGCCAAAGAGCCAGCTTCTATGAAACCATGTGGCATAACCTGAAAGAGGATCATTTCTGGCAGGGTGAAATTTGGAATCGACGTAAAGACGGCGAGATCTATCTGGAGTGGTTAACCATTACTGCGGTACTGAATAAAGAGGATAAAATCACTCACTATGTGGCTAACTTCTCGGATATCAGTGATCGACATCGAGCACAGGAGAAGATTCAGAAGCTGGCCTTTTATGACTCTTTGACGCAGCTTCCAAATCGACGACTGTTGATTGACCGTTTGGAGCAGGCAATCCGCTATACCAAACGTACCAGTCAGTGCGGCGCACTGTTTTTCCTGGATTTGGATAATTTCAAAACACTGAATGATACCAAAGGCCACCTGGTGGGTGACATGCTGCTGAAAGAGGTGGCAAAACGCCTGCAAGCTTCGGTTCGTGAAGTGGACACCATTGCCCGTTTAGGTGGGGATGAATTCGTTGTTCTATTAGAAAACCTGGGCGAATGTCAGGTCGATGCGGTACAGCAGTCCGAAAAATTAGCCCTCAGCATCCTGGAAAGCTTTAATGCGCCTTTTGTACTGCAAGATCATAGCCACCATACTAGTCCGAGTATCGGGGTAGAGATCGTTCACCCTAAAAACCAGGACTCTAATGA
The DNA here is from genome assembly GCA_964574275.1 of uncultured Thiosulfatimonas sp. Lineage (GTDB taxonomy): Bacteria > Pseudomonadota > Gammaproteobacteria > Thiomicrospirales > Thiomicrospiraceae > Thiomicrorhabdus. Next base: position 13,614 of record CAZNML010000047.1, read on the forward strand.
GATTCTGGCGCATGCCGATTTAGCGATGTATCAGGCTAAAAAACAGGGACGCAATACGGTGCGTTTCTTTAACCCGGATATGCAGGTCAAGATCGATAAAATGGCTGAACTGCAAAGCGATCTGCGCATTGCTTTAGATAAGCACGGCTTAGAGCTCTACTACCAACCGCAGGTTAATCAGTTCGGTAATATTATTGGTGCCGAAGCGCTGATACGCTGGAACCACCCTGATAAAGGCTTTATTTCACCGGCTGAATTTATTCCGATGGCAGAGGCCTCCGGCTTGATCATTCCTTTAGGGGATTACGTGTTACAGACTGCCTGTGAAACGCTGTTTGCATGGTCGGCACACCCAATCACCGCCGATATTAGACTGTCGGTTAACGTTAGTGCCAAGCAGTTTGCCGACATCGAATTTGTCAATAAAGTCAAACAGGCTCTGCATACGAGCGGCGCTAATCCAGACTACCTGAAGTTGGAGCTAACGGAATCAATGATGGTAAAAGATGTGGAGTCCACCATCTCTACCATGAATGAACTGCGTGACATTGGAGTACGCTTCTCGATGGATGACTTTGGAACAGGTCACTCATCACTCTCATACCTGAAACGTCTGCCGCTGTCACAGTTGAAAATTGACCAGTCCTTTATTCGCGATTTGACCGTCGATGCTGAAGATGCTGCCATTGTAAAAACCATTATCGCCATGTCCAACACCCTGAAACTGGAAGTGGTGGCCGAAGGGGTAGAAACCGTTGAGCAGAAAGAGTTCCTGAAAAGCAATCGCTGCTTTATCTATCAAGGCTATCTATTCAGCCGCCCTCTGCCACTGCAAGAGTTTGAAGACTTGGTCAGAACAACACAAGAGATTCACGAGTTCGATTTTGAACTGGAAGATTAAGCACCGCTGGCGCTAGCCAGAAGCCATTAATCCTGCTCCAGCTCCACCCAGCGATCGACATAACTGAAATACAGCACCCACTTCTGCGCTCGCGCATCCCCGTCCAGACTTTTGAACAGCGTGCCATAACGCTGCAGTTGCGGCTGGTACTCTGCCGCCTTTTTGCTGATAAATGCCTCTTCCTGTTCCGTATCTCCATCAAACACACTGGTTTTGTAGTCCACAATCCAGCGAACGCCGTGCTCATCAATAAAGGTGCGGTCCACAATATGATTCGTCACCGTTTGCGTCTGCTCATCCAGTGAGGTCAGAGGGTACTCGGTGCGCGACGCCTGATGACTGCCATCCAATGCCCAACAGAGTTGCGGATTCTGCATGGCGTTTTTCAAGGAACGCAGCGCACGATCCATCCCCAGCTGCAAGCTCTGACCACTTAACCCCTGCTGCTGTAACCACTGTTTATAAAAGACACGGCGTTGCTCGAGCAGATTCACATCCCACTGCTCAATGCCCTCTTCAACCGCCAATTCCAGTACCATATGCACCAGATTACCGACAGCGGTATTCAACAGCGCCTGCTCAGCACTGTGTACGGTTGGTGGCGAAGGCTGCGCTGCCACAACCTGTGTAGCGGGCAGTTCTGGCTCTACCGTTTGCATCAGCGC
>CAZNML010000048.1:0-1100 GCA_964574275.1 uncultured Thiosulfatimonas sp.
ACGGGGTGGTGGTCTATGTCCTCAATCAGAAATACTACCCGGATTCCAGCAAGCCGAGCCTTAAGCAGGCTGAGCCAACAGAGGTGACTGCTCCGTGATGTTTCGCCTGCTTCTACTTGGTTTTCTATTGCTAATCAGTTTGGTATTGAGTCTGCAGACAGGCAGTATTGAGCTTGCGTTGAGTGATGTTTGGAACGGACTGAATGCGCAGCAAAGTCTGGTGTTGTCGGAGTTGCGACTGCCAAGAGTGCTGATGGCCGCTCTGGTGGGGGCGGGCTTAGCGGTGGCCGGGGTCAGTCTGCAGGCACTGTTTCGTAACCCTTTGGCGGAACCCGGTTTGATTGGGGTCTCCAGCAGTGCCGCTTTGGGTGCGGTGCTGGTGATAGTGCTTGGCGGCAGCCTATGGGGAACCGTGAGCAGTTGGCAGATGAGTGTGACTGCCTTTGTATTTGCAGCGGTCATGACATTGCTGTTATACGGGGTGGCAACGCGCAGAGGTCGCACTGATGTGGCGCTGATGTTACTCGCCGGGGTGGCAATTAATGCCATTGCCGGCGCTTTGACCGGGCTGTTAATTACTATCTCTAACGATACGCAGATGCGCTCGGTCATTTTTTGGATGATGGGCTCACTGTCCAATACAGCCTGGCAGGATGTGAGCCTGGTGGCGACGGTGATGCTGTTGGCGCTGGTGGCGCTGTTGCGGTTGACCAAACCGTTAAACGCTTTTCTGCTGGGTGAGCAGGCCTGTCTGCATATGGGCTATTCGGTACAGAAGCTCAAGTGGCAAGTGATGGGGCTGAGTGCACTGGTGGTGGGCAGTGCGGTTGCTTTAGTCGGGGTCATTGGTTTTGTGGGACTGATTGTGCCGCATATGGTGCGTTTATGGGTGGGCCCCGATCACCGTCAGCTGATCCCTTTGAGTGCTCTGGGAGGCGCTCTATTACTGGTTGTGGCCGACCTTTTTGCACGCAGTCTGCTGCAGCCGGCTGAGCTGCCTATCGGCTTGTTAATGGCGCTGTTAGGCGGGCCCTTCTTTCTGGTGATGCTGTTAAAACGTCGAGGTTTGGGATTATGAGTCAGATTGAGGTTCGTGATCT
>CAZNML010000048.1:1200-15164 GCA_964574275.1 uncultured Thiosulfatimonas sp.
TGGCGTTCTCTTTTGAAGTGCAGCAGCTGGTGTCTTTGGGTTTTGAAGCTCAGCAGCTGCCATACAGTGAGGCGCAGCTGCAACAGGTGTTACAGGCGACCGATATACTGCACTTGCGTAGGCGTGATGTGCTGACCCTGTCGGGCGGAGAGCAGAAGCGGGTGCACCTGGCGCGGGTGCTGGCACAACTTTGGCCGGCTGAGCTGGCACAGGATACGCAACCCTTTGCCGGCAAGTGGCTGTTTTTGGATGAGTGGTCAGAGGGGTTGGATCTGAAACATCAAATTCAGATTGGACGGTTGTTACGGCAGTGGGCGACACAAGGCTTGGGGGTGGTGGTGATTACCCATGATCTGAATCAGGTGATGCACTTTAGTGACCGTTGTCTGTTGTTGAAACAGGGGCAGCTCTATCAGCAGGGACCGACCCAAGAGGTCATGAGTGAAGCTAACCTGGGCGAGGTGTTGGACATTGAAATTAAGGTGGTGACACTGGAGGGTGAGCAGCTGCCGATGGTGGTCGCGCTTTAAAAACGGGTTTTATTGAAAGTTTTTGAAAGGCTTAAGGTCTCTATAGGTAACAGGGATGGTTTTTAGATCAGTCTGTAAACGTATCTGAATCGAGTTGAAAAGCAGGGGCTATGAAAAATAAACATCGGTTTTTTGAACAGTTGGTGTCCGCCTATCATAAGGACCTCTACCGTTATGCCTACTGGTTGTGTAAGCAACCAACAGTGGCAGAGGATCTGGTGCAAGAGACCTTTGCCAGAGCGTGGAAGGCGATTGATAAACTGAATGATGAAAAGGCGGCTAAAGCGTGGCTAATCACCATTTTGCGCCGTGAAAATGCGCGTATGTATGAGAAATATCAACCGTTGCTGGTGGAGATTGAAGAGAATCTGGCCTCGGATGAGTTGAAAAATGAGCCGTCACTGGACTTGGAACAACAGCAGTTGCATCAGGCTATATTGGCTTTAGAAAATGATTATAAGGAGCCGCTGATTCTGCAAATTATGTGGGGCTTCAGCGGTGATGAAATTGCCCAAGAGTTGGATTTGAAATTGGCAACGGTGAATACTCGACTGTTTCGAGCCAGAAAACAGTTAAAAGAACTTTTAGCAGGTGGTAGAAAGCCATCTTCAAAAAGCAGTGTGGGGAGTCAGTCAAAATGAATGAATTAGACTTTCATAAAAAAATCTTACAGGATCCACATCACTTAGATGATGAGTTGCTGGCCTTTTTAGCGGATAGCCCAGAGCATCAAAAGAGTCTTAAACAGGTAAGAGAGCTGGATCAGCAGATTGCCGACACTCTGGCGATAGAGGTGCCGGAAGGTTTGCAGGCCAGAATTCTACTGAAACAGAGTTATCAGGATATGCCTGCCAAACAAAACAAAGTTGAAGGTCAGAGCGATTCCAAAGCTGATCAAAAATCGACAGGCCTGTTGGGCTCCAGCGCGGTATTGGTCTGGCTTGCACAGCCGTGGAGTTATGCATCCACCGCTTTAGCCGCCACTCTATTGGTGGCGGTAATGTTTTTAGGGCTGTGGCAGGCTAATCAACCATTACAGCCCTTAACTGGTGATGAGATGGTTGCACATATTCTGGAGCATCTTGAGGAAGACCCTGAGATGATGCAGCCGCAGGCGGTGGCGCACTCTCAACAGGAGTTGGAGCAGCTGTTTGCCTCAGTGGGTGCGCGCTTGGATGGCGAGATTGAATCGATGAGTTATGCAGGCGAATGTATTATCGAGGGCCAGAGAGGGCTGCACATCGTCATGCAGGATAAGAGTGGTCCGGTGACGGTCATTGTGATGCCGGGGCCGCAGATTGATGCCATGCAGGCCTTTAACAGAAGCGGTTATATGGGCGAGTTAATGCCGGTTAAGGGCGGCTTGGTGGCGATTGTCGGCAACTCGGCACAGCAGTTGGCTCTAGCGCAGATTCGTTTCTTTAAAGCCGTTCGCTTTGTTTAATGATGACGGTGTTTTTGATGCAAACTGATAAAGCAGGCCTGTTCAAATAAACAGGCCTGTTTTTAAAGAGAGGTCAGGGCTTAGAGTGAGAAATCACTGAAGTCGTCGGTATCGACTTTGGAGTCGACCTGACCAACCAGGTAAGAGCTGATCTCAGACTCTTGTGGGGCCACTTGCACATTGTCACTTACCAGCCAGTTGTTCATCCACGGTAACGGATTGGATTTGTTTTCAAAGATCGGATCAAGTTTGATCGCTTTTAGGCGCACATTGGTAATGTACTCCACATAGTCCTTTAAGATATTGGCATTTAAACCGATCATTGAGCCGTTCTTGAACAGGTAATCCGCCCACTGCTTCTCTTGCTCCGCTGCCTGGCGGAAGATCTTATAGATATTATCTAACTGCTCTTTGGCAATCTCCGCCATCTCCGTATCATCTTGACCCTCAGTCATCAGCGTAATCATGTTCTGTGTGCCTGACAGGTGCAGCGCTTCATCTCGCGCAATCAGTTTAATCACCTTGGCGTTACCCTCCATCAATGAGCGTTCGGCAAAAGAGAAACTGCAGGCAAAAGAGACATAGAAACGAATCGCTTCTAACACGTTAACCGATACCACCGTTAAGAACAGTGCCGTTTTGATCTTTTTACGGAATTCATTATCCGCCGCCAGATCAATTTTATTGGCATACATGTGGTTGGTTAGGGCGATCAGCTCGTCGTAGTACTCGGTAACACTGACCGCACGTTTAACGATCTCGTCATTGCTAACGATGTCATCAAACACCACCGATGGGTCGGCCACGATATTACGGATAATATGAGTGTAAGAGCGACTGTGGATGGTCTCGGAAAAGGACCAGGTCTCAATCCAGGTTTCCAGCTCGGGAATAGAGACCAAAGGCAGCAGAGCGACATTGGGTGAGCGGCCTTGCACCGAATCCAGTAAGGTCTGGTACTTCAGGTTACTGATGAAAATGTGTTTTTCATTCTCTGGCAGGTCGGCATACTCGGTGCGATCGGTAGAAAGATCCACCTCTTCCGGACGCCAGAAAAAACTCAGCTGCTTCTCAATCAGCTTTTCAAAGATCGGGTACTTCTGCTGGTCATAACGCGCTACGTTAACGTTTTGTCCGAAAAACATCGGCTCTTTCATCGCATCGTTTTTTGCACGACAAAATGTAGAGTAAGTGTGTTGATCTTTGCAGCTCATAAGGTGCCCATTTCCTGAAAATTTAATATGTGACCGGTTATTTTATACGTTATTAATTGAAACGTGAACAAATAATATCGGTTTGCAGAAAAGTTATCTGAATGATTCCAGGGTGAGGTTTAGTTCACAAATGGCATCGGTTTAGAGGATAATAAAAAGTCTAAATGGGGGAGAGCTCATGTCCTATAAAGAGGAGTTGATTTGGCTTAAAGGTAAGAAGGTCGCTATTTGCGAACCGGATTCGGCTCTGTTTGCCGAGGTTAAAGCCTTTTTGGAACATTATGGGCTGGAGGTGATCGGGCTGAATTCCATTGCTGCGATGCTGGCCGATCTGGAGTCACGCCGTTACAGCACGCACCGCATCTATATGGCGGTGTTTGTTACTGCCGAACTGGCGATCGATTTGGAGGCCTCCTGGTTAGATGTGACGAAGATGAACCCAGGTGTGGCGCAGACGCCACTGGTGTTAATGGCTACACTCGAAGAGAAAAAACGGGTTGCTGGCTTTATTGACAAAGGCTATTTCAAGTTCTGCCTGGACCATCCAGTGCCAGCTTCACAAATGTTACGCGTATTACGCCGCTTGAATCGCTGGAAAGCGCTGCGTGGTGACCTGACTCCGGCTGCGATTTTAGAACGCTGAATATTGATTCGCGCGCTGTTGGTGCTGTTATTAGATTGAACGCCCTGGCTTGTATGGCCTGGATGGTTTAAGACAGGCCTGTTCATTTTTTAAGTGCTTTAAGCTCGAATCAGACCTCACCCATCACTTGTGACTCCAGCGCTTCCCAGCGTTCAAAGGCCGTTTCCAGCTGCGCTTCCTTGTCCGCCAGCTGCTGAATCACCGCTTGGACTTCGTCTTCCGGCTGTTGATAAAAGGCCGGATCATTCATCTGCTCTCCCAAGCTCTCCAAGGCCTGTTCCAACTCTTCAATCAGGCCAGGCAGGGCATCGTACTCTCGCTGGTCTTTATAGCTGAGTTTTTTCGGCTTTTGCGTTGGTGCTTTTGCAGCGGTTTGAACCGGTTCAGTGACTGTTTCCGGCTCGGCCTGTTCTGGCTTTTTAGTCTCTTCCAGTATGTGCGAGTAGTCCGGACGCTGACGCAGCCAGTCGTCATAACCCCCGACGTATTCGTTGACGATGCCGGGGGCGTCAAACACGATTGAGCTGGTGGCGACATTGTTTAGGAAGGCGCGGTCGTGGCTGACAATCAGCACTGTGCCTTTGTAGTTCATTAGCAGCTCTTCCAGCAACTCTAATGTCTCCACATCTAGGTCGTTGGTCGGTTCATCCAATACCAGCAGGTTAGAGGGTTTGGCGAAGACACGTGCCAGCAGCAAGCGGTTGCGTTCACCACCGGACAGTGCCTTGACCGGCTGGCGGGCGCGGTCGGGTGAGAACAGGAAGTCACCCAGGTAGCCAATGACATGTTTACGGTTGCCGTTGATCTCAACATAGTCGCTCTCCTCTATAACACTCTCCGCCACCGCCTGGTTTTCGTCGAGTTGTGCGCGATGCTGGTCGAAGTAGGCGATATCCAGGTTGGTACCGAGTTTGACCTTGCCGGAGGTTGGGGTCAGTTTGCCAAGAATAAGCGACAGCAGCGTCGATTTACCGCAACCATTTTCGCCGATAATGCCCACTTTATCGCCACGCATAATGGTGGTGCTCAGGTCGGTGACAATAATGCGGTTGTCGAAATTGAAGTTGAGGTGTTCAATTTCCACCACCTGTTTACCGGAGAGTTCCGTCTTATTCAGTTGTAGATTGGCTTTACCCTGCTGGGTGCGTCGCGCCTTGTGCTCCAGGCGTAACTTTTCCAAAGCACGCACACGCCCCTCATTGCGGGTACGACGCGCTTTGATTCCCTGGCGAATCCATACCTCTTCTTGCGCTAGTTTTTTATCAAACAGGGCATTCTGTTTGGCTTCCGCTTCCAGCTGTTCGGCTTTGCGCACCAGATAGGTGTGGTAGTCGCACTCCCAGTTGGAGATATTGCCGCGATCCAGCTCAACAATACGTGTGGCCAGGGCCTGTAAAAAAGCACGGTCGTGGGTGATAAAAACCAATGAGCAGCGAATGGTTTTTAAAAACCCTTCAAGCCACTGAATAGAGGGGATGTCCAGGTGGTTGGTTGGCTCATCCAGCAGCAGGATGTCCGGCTCCTGTACCAGTGCCTGAGCCAGCAAAACACGGCGTTTCATACCACCTGAGAGGTTGGAGAACTCCGCTTCACTCGGTAGATTCAGCTTGGAGATAATGGTTTCAACACTCTGCTTCAGTTCCCAGCCATTCTGGTCTTCAATCTGCTGCTGCACTTTGGTAAAGGTCTCCAGCAGGGTTTCGGAGTAGTTCGATTCCATCTCCAGGCTGAGCTGATGAAAGCGTTCAATCAATGGTCCGGCGCTGCCTAGGCCTTCTGAGATAACATGGAATACGGTACCGTGAGTGTCGTGTGGCACCTCCTGCTGCAATTTGGCGATTTTGACACCGTCTTGCACAATGCGTGAGCCACTGTCGGCCTGAATCTGTCCTTCAATTACTTTGAGCAGGGTGGATTTACCCTCGCCGTTACGCCCCACGATACAGACACGTTCATTTGGTTCGATCTGAAAACTTGCTTTGTCTAATAGCGGTGCAGAGCCGAAACTTAAGGTAATATCGCGTAAAAATAGAAGGGCCATAATTGTATCTTTAACTGTTTGATTAAGTGAAGAGCGAGTCTGTTATTGAGGTTGAACCGTCAAAATAAGATTACTGCTGCTGCGCACATTATACTGGTTTAATGTGCATTGAGCATGCGCTTGCTGATGTTGTTGCCAATAGTGCACAACTTCAGCGCTTTCCGCGGTTGGTTTGCCGTCGCCGGTGGCTGACTCCTCATTCCACAGATTAAAAATCAGCAGGCCTGATAAATGGATATTCTGCCACAGGTTATGCATGAAATCGGCATCGCTAAGCTGGGATGGCAGGCCACTGGCATCAAAAATATCCACTATTATGGCGTCATATTGATGCTGGTTTTCCGCAATAAACTTAATGGCATCCTGTTGGATAACATCAATCTCCGGCTCGTCGGGCAGTTGAAAGAACTGGTAGGCGGCGTCAATCACAATCTGGCGCAGTTCCACCACCGTCATCTGCAGATTAGGCAGGGCGTGATAGAGGTGGTGTGCCATAGTGCCGCCGCCCATACCCAGCATCAGTACTCTAAAGTCTTGCTTGCCGGTTTGCTGGTTGGCGGCGTTTAGCAGCAGTTCGGTTATCTTCTGTTGATACTCAAACTCCAAGGTCATCGGCGCATTGATAAACAGGCAACTCTGCTCAACCGCTGAGTCAAAATAGAGTTTGCGGGTGATGGCGTTATCGACGACCTCGATCAGCCCAAACTCATCCCATGCACGGTGGATGAGTGTACCATCGTATTTCATCTTTAGTTGGCCTGACTGCTTGCTTCCGAGTCCGACAGGCCAGACCACCACAGTCGAAGACGTAGACCGATTTCTGAGGTGAAGCCCACTTCGACAAATTTTATCTCACCGCCCGGTGAAATAATAAAGTCCGCCGGGACCGCTTTGGCACCAAACAGTGTCATCAGCTCACCATCCAGATCATTAATAATCAGAGCCGGGTTCATATTATTATCCTTGGCGTACTGCAGCAGCTGCTCATCATCGCCCGACTGAGTGGCAATATTGAGTACGCGATAATCTTCGGCCACCGACTCGACACTGCTTTTGGTGACACCACAGATCGGGCACCAGGTCGCCCATAGATGAATCAGAGTGGGCTGTTCGACCTGTGAAAGATCAATGTATTCACCGGTAATGCTCTCTAATTGAATGGCGGGTACCTGACCATGAATCACCTCGCCCTGCATAAATGGGCGCAAAGAGAGATAGGCAATGATAAAGACAGCAACGGTCAGCAGGTTTTTAACCCAGCCTTTTTGCCATAATTTTGTAGGAATTGATTTAGACATTTAGTTACTCACAAGGTGTCGTTTCATCTATTTTGTAGATTCATAATTTTGAACGCATGTGATTTTAACTGAGAAGCAGTCATAATTTTATGAAAAAGAGGGCTAATTTAGATATTAGGATGAGTTTAGCTTGAGCAGATCATTTTCTGGTTCTCATAAAATGTTGATAAGGTATATAAAAATTTAATGGGTAACTTGGTCATTCTCTCTAGAAATTATATTTGTTAGTGTTAGTATTGATTAAGTAGTTAATATTACTAGTATTTATCTTTGGTCAGATTTGTTTTTAGGGCTTGTCTTATGAAAAAAATAGTTGTTTTACTTTTGTTTGGTTTGGTGTCATTTTCCGTAGCCGTTAAGGCAGATACTGTTGGCTTTACTGATGATTATGCCTTAGCAAATTGGACAGTGTCTGAGCAAGGTAAAGGTTATATTGAATATGATAATAGCGAGCCTGAATATATTATTTTTAATACCGACCTTCATGGTGGTGATTACATTGATCAGTATGATAGTTCTTTAAATCAAGATAACGAAGATATGGCTCAAGATATGTTTGTCACTGTACAGCAGAGTGGTTTTATCAGTTTCAATTGGGATTATCATCTGGGTGATTGGAACTCTTCGGGTGAATATACTCCATCTTATGACCAATTTGGCGTGACATTGAATAACTCTTTTTATGCGTTGATGGATGGGTCCTCTTCAGCTGTTTGGAGTGGTGCAGAGACGGTCAGTGTTGAAGCGGGAGACGTTTTTGGTTTCAGAGCTAATGAGAGGCAAGATGCGGCATCAACTGTGTTTATTTCACCTTTTTCTTTTAGTACAGAGTTGGCAGGGGGAGATGTGACTCTTTCAACTCCTGATTCACCCTTGGTCTCTGCCGTTCCAGAACCATCAACTTATGCGTTGATGTTAGGTGGTTTAGGTTTGGTTGGGCTTATGGCTGCGCGTCGTCGTAAACAGGCTTAGGATTGAGCTACTGAGTACAGCATAAAAACTTTAAAATAGATAAAGGGAAGAAGGGGGCCTTCTTCCCTTTTTTATTTTGCGTTTTCCGGTGAATACAAATTGTGATTGCTTTTAGAGTTTTTTTAAACTCTGTGTTAGAATACGCGACCTTAATTTTTTTATGATTTTCAGTTACATAGCTTAGGTTAGTAACCTTAGCTAAAACGCGGATTACGAGTATGTCGAACACTTCACCGTTTACAGGCGGTCTTTACGTTATCACTTACGGTTGTCAGATGAATGAATATGACTCTGACAAGATGGCAAGTTTATTGGAAAAAACCCATGGTTTAGAGCTGGTTGAGACGCCAGAGGAAGCCGATGTGGTACTGATGAACACCTGCTCTGTGCGTGAAAAAGCACAGGAGAAAGTGTTCTCTGAGCTGGGGCGCTGGTCAAAGTGGAAAGCGAAGAAACCGAACCGTGTGATTGGTGTGGGTGGCTGTGTCGCCTCTCAAGAGGGGAAAGTGATTCGTCAGCGTGCGCCAAGTGTCGATGTGATCTTTGGTCCGCAAACGCTACACCGCCTGCCGGCGATGATTGATGAGGCGTTAGCGATGCGCAGCGATGAGTCGATCAAAAAGAAGAAAGCGGTGATCGATATCTCCTTCCCTGAAATCGAGAAGTTTGATAATTTGCCGGAGCCAGAAGTGAATGGTGTGTCGGCAATGGTCTCTATTATGGAAGGCTGCTCTAAATACTGTACCTTCTGTGTGGTGCCTTATACCCGTGGTGAAGAGGTGAGTCGCCCGTTTGAAGATGTGATGCAGGAGATTCGCACTCTGGCCGAGCAGGGTGTACGTGAGGTTAATTTACTGGGGCAAAACGTCAATGCCTATCGTGGTGAGATGGAAGACGGTGAGATTGCCGATCTGGCGGTACTGATGCATGCGGTGCGTACCGTGGAGGGCATTGATCGTATCCGTTATACCACCTCGCACCCAAATGAGATGACGCAGAGTATTATTGACTGTTATGCCGAGATTCCAGAGCTGGTGTCTCACTTGCACCTGCCAATCCAGTCCGGTTCAGATCGAGTGTTGGCGATGATGAAACGTAATCATATGGTGTTGGAGTATAAGTCGACCATTCGTAAGATCCGTGAACTGCGTCCAAATCTAAGTTTGTCTGGTGATTTCATTATCGGATTCCCTGGCGAGACTTGTGATGACTTTAAAGAGACTCTGGCTCTGGTAGAAGAGCTGGATTATGACCGCTCTTTTAGTTTTATCTACAGCGAAAGACCGGGAACACCAGCAGCCGGCTTCCCGGATGAGGAGCCGATGGAGAAGAAGAAACGCCGTTTGTTTGTGTTGCAGGAGCAGTTGAATAAACAGACTCTGGCGATCAGTGAAGGCATGATCGGTACCGTGCAGCGTGTTTTGGTTGAGCGTCTGTCGCGTAACTCTTTCAGCGAGGTAGCGGGGCGAACTGAGAATAACCGTGTGGTCAATTTTGAAGGCACGCCGGAGCTGATTGGTCAGTTTGTCGAAGTTGAAATTACCGAGGCGTTAACCAACTCATTACGCGGTAAAGTGGTGGCTACGCCGGAAGCGGACCGTCATGTTGCTCCGCAATACCACGCGTTGTAGTTGGCCTTTTATCGTTAGTCCTACTTGAATTGTCATTAAAACGTTATTATTTGTAATGGATAATAACGTTTTTCTATTTTAATAACGCTGAGAACTCTTTTGTCGACACTGCATACTATTCAATTCAACCTCTACCCTGAGGATAATGAGCGCCTGCAAAACCTGTTTGGCTGGCAAAATGAACATCTGGAGCAGCTGGAGTTGCGCCTGGGTGTGGAGATCAATTCGCGCGGTTTTGCTATTTCGGTAACCGGCTTGGGTGATCGAGTGGTACAGGCGGAACAGCTGCTGCGTGATTTGTATGATGAGTCGGCACAGGAGACCTTGACCCCGCAAAAGGTTCATCTGGCACTGCATGATTTAAATCTGGATGATCCGCAGGCGTTAACCACAGAACAGCAGCTGATCAAAACGCGTCGTAAGGTGATTAAGACTCGTAATGCCAATCAGGCGCACTATGTGGAGTCGGTACGAAGTCATAATGTGAACTTTGGTATTGGACCTGCCGGAACCGGTAAAACCTATCTGGCGGTTGCCTGTGCGGTGCAGGCCCTGGAGAGTGAGCAGATTCGGCGTATTATTTTGACCCGACCTGCGGTGGAGGCGGGTGAAAAGCTCGGGTTTTTGCCAGGTGACTTGAGTCAGAAGGTAGACCCTTATCTGCGTCCATTGTTTGACGCTCTGTTTGAAATGCTCGGTTTTGAAACGGTAGAGCGTCTGATTGAAAAAAACGTGATTGAAGTGGCGCCGTTGGCGTTTATGCGCGGCCGTACTTTGAATGAAGCCTTTATTATTCTGGATGAAGCACAAAATACTACCATCGAACAGATGAAGATGTTTTTAACGCGCATGGGTTTCAACTCCACCGCGGTGATTACCGGGGACATTACCCAGTGTGACCTGCCTAAGCATCAGAAGTCCGGTCTGCGTCATGTGATTGAGGTGCTCGAAGGGGTTGAAGATATTGGTTTTACCTTTTATCAGGCCAAAGATGTGGTGCGCCATCCGCTGGTGCAGCAGATCGTTAAGGCATACGATCGTTTTGAGCGTAAACAGGAACACGCTTCTAAATAACACGCACGCATGCTGCTCGAATTCTGTGCCGTTATGTAGAATTTGAGTTATTAAAATAAATCAGGATAATCAACAGGGTAGGACTATTTGTGGGGGCGAATATGGTTGAGGTAGAGTTGCAGTGGGGTGTGGATCAGCAGGCGGTACCTACTCAGGAGCAGTGTGAGCAGTGGGTGCAGGCAAGTTTAGTCGGCGAGTGCGCAGGGGAAGCCAATGAGCTGACCATTCGTATTGTTGATGAGACAGAGAGTCAGGAGTTGAATCGGGATTATCGACAAAAGGATAAACCGACCAATGTTCTGTCATTTGAGTTTGAAAACCCGCCAGGCCTGGTTGATTTAGGTGAGGCACTGCCTTATTTGGGTGATCTGGTGGTCTGTGCCGCCGTAGTGGAGCGTGAGGCAGAAGAGCAAAATAAGGCCTTGGAAGCACACTGGGCGCATATGATTGTGCATGGCACCTTGCATTTGCAGGGTTATGACCATATTGAAGATGAAGAGGCGCAGGAGATGGAGGCGCTTGAGTTTGAAATTATGCAGGGGTTAGGCTATGCCGACCCTTATGGATCAGAAAAACAGTAGAGTTTATAAAAGGCTCGGTTTCTGAATCGAAAACAGTATTTAACAATGGAAGGTAACAAAAACTAATGAGTGACAGTAGCAACGGCTCTTCGTGGTTAGAGCGTCTTGGAAAAGTATTTTCAGATGAACCGGAGAGTCGGGAAGAACTTTTAGAAGTCGTTAAAGATGCACAGTCTCAAGGCGTGATCGACGCCGACGTACAGTTAATGATTGAGGGGGTTTTAAGTGTGTCAGAGGCGAGAGTCCGAGACATTATGATCCCAAGAATGCAGATAGAGGTAGTGGATGCCTCTGAGTCTCTAGAGTTTATTATCAGCAAAATGCTGGTGAGCTCTCACTCACGTTACCCGGTTATTGATGGTTCTCACGGCAATATTGTTGGCGTGTTATTGGCCAAGGATGTTTTTCGTGCCGTGGTCAAAGGCGAACTGAATAACAAAGATGAGTTGGCCGCGATCTATCGGGAAGCGACCTTTGTTCCAGAGAGTAAACGCCTGAATATGCTGCTGCATGAGTTTAAATCCAGTCGTAATCACCTGGCTCTGGTGGTGGATGAGTATGCCGAACTGGCAGGCTTGGTCACCATCGAAGATGTCCTGGAGCAGATCGTCGGCGATATTGCCGATGAGCATGATGAGATTGAGAGTGAAATGATTCAGAAGCACATTAGCGGTGCCTATACGGTAGATGCGATTACCGATCTGGATGATTTTAATCAGTTCTTTAAAGTTGAATTACCTTTAGACAACAGCGAGACCATTGGCGGGCTGTTAGCACTGGAGCTGGGGCATGTGCCGGTGGAGGGCGAAGAGCTGGAGATGCACGGTTTGAATATTAAAGTGTTGAAAGCGACCGAGCGTCGTGCCGAGCTGTTCCAGGTGCGTCCTGTTGAAAACGAAGCTGAGCAGCCAGCTGAGTTGGAGGCGGTGTAGTTGAAAGCCGTCTTTCTAAAGGGTGTTTCGCTTTTTAATCCTCAAAAAAGTCACCTGTTTGCGCTATTGCTGGGGGCGGTCTCAGTTTTAGCTTACGCACCATTTGAGTTCTCTCCTGTTATTTTGGGAAGTTTAGCTGGCCTGTTCTGGCTGTGGCTTAAAGCTGAAAACAGTTTTGACGGTTTTAAACTCGGATTGTGGTTCGGTTTAGGCCTATTCGGTGTTGGCGTTAGCTGGCTGTTCTCCAGCATGTATTTCTACTCGGGAGTGCCGCTGTTTTTTGCGGTGCTGGCCACCTTTGTCTTTGTCCTGTTTTTATCTCTGTATAGCGGCTTGGCCGGTTGGCTGGCACGGTATTTTTATGATGCCAGACGCACCGGTCTGATGCTGTTTGTGCTGTTTCCGGCAGTTTGGGTTCTGTCTGAGTTGCTGCGCGGCATGCTGTTCGGTGGCTTTCCATTTTTGCAGGTCGGAACCACGCACTTAGGTACCTGGCTGGATGGCTATGCGCCTCTGTTAGGAGCTTTAGGTGTCGGTTGGGCAGTGGCAATCAGCGCCGGTCTGCTGGTATGGTTTGTTATTCAGCGCTCGTGGATTGGGCCGAGTACACTGCTCTGTCTGCTGTGGTCAATTGGCGGGCTGCTGCAGGATGTAAAGTGGGTTGAACCGGTCAATAAACCAATTGATGTGGCGTTGATTCAAGGCAATATTCCGCAGGAGAAGAAGTGGGATCAGGAGGAGTTTTACCCATCGTTGAAAACCTATGTCTCGCTGACCAAGCAGAATATGAGTGCGGACCTGGTAGTGTGGCCGGAGACGGCAATTGCGACCTACTACTCGGTAGCGGAACAGGGTGCTCTGCGCACCTTTATTAAGGATGCCAAGCTGCTTAATACCGATATTCTGGCTGGAGTGATCGCCGGTGAAGAGGGCTCGGATAACTACTACAATGCACTGGTAAACCTGCATAATCCTGAAGATCGTTATCTGAAAACTCATCTGGTGCCATTTAGCGAGTTCTTCCCGTTTCACTCGGTATTTCAGTTTTTAAGTGGCCTGTTTGATATCCCATTTGCGACGTTTTCTCATGGGCCTGAGGGGCAGAAACCACTGATGCTGGGTGGACAGCCTGCCGGTGCCAGTATCTGTTATGAGATGGCATTTGGTGAGGAGCTGGCGCAATCTCTGCCAGAGGCGAAGTATTTTGTTACCGTCAGTAATGATGCCTGGTTTGCGCACACTTTAGAGCCGCATCAGCAGGTGGCGGATGTGAAGATGCGTGCCTTAGAGCTGGGTCGTGAGATTGCGCGCAGTACCAATACCGGTTATACCGTTATTGTTGGCGTGGATGGCGAGATTAAAGCTTCGATTGAGCCTTATCAGACCGGGGTGTTGCGTGATACGGTGCAGCCCTATGAAGGCTTGACCTTCTATGCCGAGTGGAAGCAGTTGCCGGTGCAGTTTATGCTGTTTGTCATTTTCGGCTTTATCTTAAGCAAACGTTATTTTTTAACCGGACGTTTTAGTAAGGTTAAAAGTGTTAATCAGTAGATGATAAAGCGCTTTTGAACAGGCCTGATCAAAAGACAATAAAAAAGCAGAGT
>CAZNML010000049.1:0-11747 GCA_964574275.1 uncultured Thiosulfatimonas sp.
CAAAAAGTGCTCCAATACCTCTACTCTCGCCTCAAAGACCCGATCGACACTCATTGCCCTCAGCTGCTGCAGATAACGCTTTAAGCCGGCTAAATCGCCGCTGCTCTGCGCCAACTCTGCACGCAGCAAGATGATCTCCTGATCGATAAACTCAATCTGCTGTTCCAGTGAACGGTCGGCGGGCGGAACCATAACGGCAAAGCTTGCCGTTGCCGAAAACAGCAGCAATAAAAAAGGGAGCACACGCAAGCGTAGCCCCCTTTTTGGAAAACAGACCGGAATAACAGAAGCAGACAATATGTTTAGCACTCTCCCTCTCCTGTTAATTCAACGCTGATGATAATTAATTGGCAGCCAAAGATTTTGAAACAATCTCATAAACATCTTTTGACAATCCCTGCTGTTGTATGATCTTCTGCAATGCCGTTTTCATATACGCCTGCCGCTTGGCATCATAACGTTTCCAGTGGGTAAAAGGCGCGACAATTCTTGCAGCGACCTGTGGGTTGATGCCATCCAGCTTAAGCACCTGCTCCGCTAAGAAAGCGTAGCCCTTGCCATCTTCTCGATGGAATCCAAGCAGGTTCATGCGACCAAACACACCAAGCACACTGCGTACCCTATTTGGGTTTTCATAAGAGAAATCAGCATGTTTAACCAACTGCTGTGCGTGCTCTAAAGCATGAATATGGTGTGAACCGGCCTGCAGGGCAAACCACTTATCCAACACCAGTGGATCTTGGCGCCACTTATCATAGAACGCTTGCAGACAGCTGTCCCGGTGCGGGTGATCGGTATGCGCCAGTGCGTCGAGGGCAGCCAACACATCGGTCATATTCTGCTGAGCATCGAACTGCGCTTTAACCAACTCCAGATTGGCCTCCAGCAATGCCAGATATTTCATACAGGCGTTCTTTAACATACGCTGCGCAATGTCCTCTTTATGATAACGGTAATCACCGCTATCAGCAGACAACTGTTGATAGATCTCCAGCAATAGAGACTGATACTGCGTCGCTAACTGCAAACGTAACCAGCGATGCACCTGATAGACGGCATCGACATTGACGCATTCATACTGCTCACCAATATAGGTCAGATCAGGCAGAGTCATGGTCAAGGCAACCAGCGCCCTGTCTGCAGAGCGGTCCTGCAATACACCTTCAAAGGCGTTCATTAGGGCCGAAGACAGTTGTAGCTGCTGCGCCTGTTCAAAGCGCTGAATATTCTGTTTGATCTCATTCATTGCCAGGGTCTGGAACGCCTCCCAGCGCACAAACGAGTCCTGATCCTTTTGGGTTAACAAACTAAGCGCTTCATCCGAATAGTCGTACTCTAAATAGACCGGTGCCGAGAAACCTCGCAGCAGCGAAGGAGTCGGCGCTTGTGCAACCTGAGTAAAGGTCAATGACTGTTGCGGCTCGCTCATCCAGATCAGCGCTTCAGTACCATCAATGTCAACTCTGGCCGTGGTCGGCTCGATATGAATAGGCAACGACTGGCCATCCGCTGAGAGCAGGCCAAGTTTAATCGGCAATAGCAGCGGCTTAAACGGCTCATCCTGCTGCGGTAAACTCTGCTTAAAATTCAAGGTATAACGCTGGTTATCGGCATCATACTCAGAGCTCACTTTCAAAGTAGGAGTACCTGACTGCACATACCAGTTATGCATCTGTGACAGATCAACCTGGTTGGCATCGGCCATCGCATTTCTAAAGTCCTCAACCGTCACCGCGTCGCCATCATGACGTTCGAAATAGAGTTTCATCCCTTTCTGAAAACCGACTTCTCCAAGCAGCGTATGGTACAGACGCACCACTTCTGCCCCCTTCTCATAGACGGTCATGGTGTAGAAGTTATTCATCTCGATATAGGACTGCGGCTGTATCGGATGCGCCATCGGCCCGGCATCTTCCGGGAACTGGTTATTACGCAGACGTTTCACATCCTCAATACGCTTGACCGCCGGCGACAGCATATCGGCTGTAAACTCCTGATCACGGAAGACCGTCAACCCCTCTTTCAGGGTCAACTGAAACCAGTCTCGACAGGTGACGCGATTCCCGGTCCAGTTATGGAAATATTCATGGCCGATCACCGCCTCAATCCCTTCATAGTCGACATCGGTCGCGCTGTCTGGATTAGCCAGCACAAACTTGGAGTTAAAGACATTCAGCCCTTTGTTCTCCATCGCCCCCATATTAAAGTCGTCAACCGCGACAATCATATAGATATCCAGATCATAGATCAGACCGAAGCGCTCTTCGTCCCATTGCATTGACTTTTTCAGTGATTCCATTGCGTGATCACACTTGTCGATATTGCGCGCCTCAACATAGATACGCAGCACCACTTTACGCCCATCCGCCGTAATATAGTGATCTTCAATATGCTCCAGATTACCGGCAACTAAAGCGAACAGATAACACGGTTTTTTATAAGGATCCTCCCAGATCGCATAGTGACGATCTTCACCCAGCTCACCTGATTCAATCAGGTTACCGTTAGATAACAGCACTGCATTATCCTGTTTATCGGCAATGATTTTGGTGGTATAGAAGGTCAGCATATCCGGACGATCCAAGAAGTAGGTGATCTTTCTAAAACCTTCCGCCTCACACTGCGTGCAGTAGTTGCCGCTGGTGCGGTACAGACCTTCTAACGAGGTATTCTGCTGCGGAGCGATTTTGGTGACAATCTGCAATTCAAATTCTGGCAGGCCTGCTTCAATAATCAAAGACTCATCGGTGACTTCACATAAAGACAGAGCGTCGGCACCATTAATAGACACCGAGATTAACTCCAACTGCTCACCCGAGAGAATCAATGGCTGAGCTGGCACCTTGGCGTTCACCCGCATAGTATTGGTTACCAACGTCGCATTAGGTTGCAGGTCGAACTCCAAAAATACGGATTCAACGTCATAATCCAAGGCTTGATAATCTTTTAAATAATTTACTATCGGCGTACTCTCTGCCATATCACACTCTTAACTTGTTATCTCTGTAAAGAGATCCTTATAAATAAAAAAACCTTCCTAACTGTAACAGCGAGGAAGGTTTTAAAAAGACTTAACGGCAGAAATTAGTATTTAAATTCTGCACGACGGTTTTGTGACCACGAAGCTTCATTGTGACCCATTGCTACCGGGCTGTCTTCACCGTAGCTAATCACATCAATGCGCTCGGCACTCACGCCTTTAGCAACCAAGGCATTCTTAACCGCATTGGCACGTCGCTCACCCAGAGCCAGGTTGTATTCACGTGTTCCGCGCTCATCACAGTGACCGCTAACCGTTACTTTAACTGCGCTGTTCGCTAATAGGTAATCGGCATGGGCGTTAATGACTTCATAATATTCCGCTTTTACTTCAGAACGGTCAAAATCGAAACGCACCACTTTACCAATCAGTGCAGCCTGCATCTGATCCAAGTCCGTTGCTGAAACAGAGTCCGATGACGCTGCAATTGACGTTTCAACCACGGCTTTATCCATCACTCCATTGTCAGCCGCACCTGCGTCCGTAGTTGGCGTAGAACTACAACCCGTCATCACTGCTGCTGCCAAACTCACTGCAAATAACTTGTTCAAGTTACCTAAATTCATTTTAAAACCTTTAATTAAATTAGTTGGAAGGTGCTGCCATTATACGAAAGCCAATCCATGAAGACTAGCAAAACTCTTAAACAACTTGAATAGAGGAGGCAGAGTCGCCATCCTGAATACCTGCCAAAGCCTTCAAGGCAGTTTCATCATGGATTCTGACCTCTTTTTTCTTCCAGGTCACGATGTTCTCATTGTGTAACTTCGCCAAAATGCGCGATACGGTTTCAGGCGTCAATCCAAGGTAGGTAGCGACATCGCGATGCAGAATGCTAAGTCGGAACTCGAGATAGTGATAACCGCGACTCTGATAACGTGCCGCCATGCTCCAGATAAATTGCGCAATGCGTTGATCGGCATTCTTCTTGGTTAACAGCTCGGAGTGTAGGCGTCCCTCAACCACCTCTTTACTCATAATACTCAGCACCTGCGTATTAAGATGTGGAATTTTAAGAGACAGTTCACTCAACTCGTCAAATGGCAGAGTACAGACGCTGGTTGCATCCAGAGCCGTCGCGTTGAAAAGGTGTGTTTTTGAGCACAGGGCATCAATTCCAACGACATCACCCGGTAGATAGAAACCGTGAATGATCTCCTCACCGGCATCCGAAAATGAGAATACCTTAATGACGCCTGCACGAATTGCAAATAGGGACTTGAAATTATCACCCGCAGAAAAAAGCAGCTGATTCTTCTGTAAGGGGGCCTTACGTTGAACGATATCGTCTAATCGATCCATCTCTCCCGCACTCAAACCAGTAGGGAAACAAATTTTTTGTAAACCACAATTTAAGCAACTGGCGTTGAAAGCAGTTTTTACATCCGTCATATATTAAAAGCCGTATTAATTGATTTGTATCAAGTTATTAATTGTAACGTGTTTAACTTAATTTGTACGCTTACGGCAAAACTTTCGCTATTTTTCTCATTTATAGAGTGATAAAAATACTTAATATTTCATATAAGAAATTATGCTGATTAAAAAATAGGCAGTTTAATATTTATCGGCTAGTTTAAAGCACTTATGTCACTTTTATTAACATTATTCACAAAGTTATCCACAGTTTCTGTGGATAATACACAACCCCATTAATGATTTTAAAGAAGCTAAGAAAATTTCTTTATAACCATTAATATTCAACAACTTACAAGAAACTGGTCACATTGTTTATAGATTTGAAAAATAAAAAAGTCAGAAACCATGTCAAGCTTTTTTATTAATTTATTCACTTTTATTAACTTTATCCCTTGTCAAGTCAAATTCAGAGAAAAAATGCATTTTATGCTAAAATTCCCGCATTCAAAATTTACACATATTTATTGAAAGGTTAAAAATGGCAAAAATTCTTGGAATTGGTAACGCTGTGCTCGACATTGTACTGCATGTACCTCATGCATTGCATGACGATGAAGAGTTAAGAGCGAATCAACGTCATGTTCAAGTCGGCGGCAATGTTAGCAATAGTCTGTATATTCTTAACCAACTTGGTCACCACACCGCTTTATGTACCACAGCCGGTGGCGATGCCGAAGCCAAACAGCTGTTAGCCGGACTAAAGGCACGTCACGTTGACACCGAACATGTGCAGCGTTTTATTAAGGGCCGCACTCCGACTTCCTATGTCACTCTGAATGCCGAAAATGGCCACCGCGCCATTGTGCACTACCGTGACCTGCCGGAGTTAAGTTTTGACCACTTCGCCAAGATTGAAATCGAGGAGTACGACTGGCTGCACTTTGAAGGCCGCAACATTGACAACCTCAAAGGCATGCTCAATATTGCCAAAACCTTTTTAACCAACCAACCGATCTCTCTGGAAGTGGAGAAGCCGCGTGAGGGCATCGAAGCCCTGCTGCCGCAGGCTAACCTGATCTTCTTTTCACACCACTATGCCAGTGCCAAAGGCTTTAGCGATGGTGAAGCACTGTTGACACAGATGCAGAAACAACTGCCTTCCAGTAACCTGATCTGCACCTGGGGTGACCGTGGAGCCTGGCTATGCCCGGCTAATGGCGAGATTCAACATGTAGCCGCCGAGAAGGTCAGTCCAATAGTAGACACCCTGGGTGCGGGCGATACCTTTAATGCCGCTGTGATTCACCACCTGATTGACGGCAAATCACTACTCGATGCGGTTAAAGAAGCGAGTCAGCTGGCAGCGAATAAGTGCATGAAACACGGCCTGGATAATATTCTTGACGAACCGGAGGTGGCCAACGCCATTGCCAATATCAATCAGGTAAGCAATTCGAAAACCCTGGTGGTGCAAGCCAAAGGCCTGGACAAGGCGGTGGTACTGATCAAGCATGAGGGTGATGTTAAAGCCTATATTAATAACTGCCCACATCAGGACGTACCGCTCAACGAAGCTTATAAAATTGATGTTAACCCGTTTGAAAAAACCATGAAGTGCTCGGTACATGATGCCTTCTTCAGAATCGAAGACGGCTTATGTATTGAAGGGCCATGCTGGGACGAAGCCTTGCAGACAGTCGATATCAGCGTCGATGAAAATGGCGATATCTATTTAGCTTAAACAGCTTACGCACAAATGAAAAAGCCCCGAATTGAACAGGCCTGTTCAATTGGGGGCTTTTTTGCATGCCGAACTTAAAAATAAACTATTTTTTAAGTTGGCGCTGTCGGTGCGCTTCATACAGCACCACGCCGGTTGCCACTGAGACATTCAAACTCTCAACCACACCCACCATTGGAATCGCGGCCAGGTGATCACAAGTCTCTTTAGTCAGTTGGCGCAAACCACTGCCCTCAGCCCCCATCACAATGCCGACCGAACCGGAAAAGTTCTGATCGTAGATGGTTTGATCGGTCTCTCCTGCCAAACCAGTCATCCACATGCCCGCCTTCTGCATATCCTTAATGCTGCGCACCAGATTATTGACCACAATCAGTTTAACGTTATCCGCCGCACCTGATGCCACCTTACGCACCGTCGCATTCATGCCAACCGATTTGTGCTTGGGAATAATCACCGCATCCACACCGACTGCATCCGCAGTTCGTAGAATGGCGCCTAAATTATGCGGGTCTGTTACCTCATCCAGAAACAGAAACAGCGGCTGATCCGCCTGCTGCATAATCTGCTGCAAATCCGACTCATTCATCTGCGGCATCGGTGCCACTAATGCCATCACACCCTGGTGGTTGCCTTGCGCTCTGTTAAAGGCCGATTTCGGCTCAAATTTTGCCTCAACACCCAGCGACTTGGCTTGATTGACCAGATCCTGTTGACGCTGATTCAGCTTACCTTTAATCACAGTAAGCTGATAAACCTGATGCGGTGCCTGCTTTAAAAACTTTTCAACGGCGTGCAGACCGTAAATCAACTCCTGTTTCACGAGTCGCTACTGCCTTTATTAGAGCGCTTCTTTTTACTGCGGTAGTAACGCTTTTTAGAGCGTTTCTTTTTCTCTACCGGCGCGGCTTCAGCGCTCTCTTCAGTGGTGTCTGCGGCTTGCGCCTTATCTTCAACCTCTTCGGTTGGCAGATCATCACCAATAAAACGCAGATCCACTTTACGATCATCCAGGTTAACCTGGGCAATCTGCACCTTAATACGGTCACCTAAACGGTAAACTTTACCGGTACGCTCGCCTTTCAGGCAGTGACGCGCATTATCGTAGTGGAAGTAATCATCACCCAACTCGGTAATATGCACCAAGCCCTCAACATACAGAGGCTGTAACTCAACAAACAAGCCGAAGTTAGTGGCCGAACCGATCACCGCTTCATACTCTTCACCTAAACGGTGTGACAAATATTCACACTTCAAGAAGGTGACGGCATCACGGGTCGCTTCGTCCGCACGGCGCTCTGTATCCGAACAGTGCTTACCAAAGCCCGCCATTTTCGCTTCATCATAGATAAACCCTTGCGCGCCCTGTTTGAGCCACGCATGACGAATTGCACGGTGCACTAATAGATCCGGGTAACGACGAATCGGCGAAGTAAAGTGGGTATAGTGCTCATAGTTCAAGCCAAAGTGCCCTTTATTCTCCGGAGAATAGACCGCTTGGTTCATACTGCGCAGCAACACCGTTTGTACCAGATGCTCATACGGCTGACCTTCAACTTTCTCGGAGACCGCCGCATAATCATGCGCAGTCGGCTCATCGCCACCACCCAGCTCCAGACTGAAGTCTGCAAGGAAAGTTCTCAAATTCTTTAAGCGCTCTTCCATTGGCGGCTCATGCACACGGTAGACCACCGGAAGCTTATGCCACTTCAGATAACGTGCCGTCGCCACGTTCGCCATCAGCATGCACTCTTCAATCAGCTTATGCGCATCATTACGGTAGACAGGCACAATCGCTTCGATCTTACGCGACTCATCAAACACAATGCGGGTTTCAGTGGTATCAAACTCCAGCGCACCACGCTCTTCACGCGCTTTTTGTAGTACCTTATACAGTTCATGCAAGGCTTCAACGTGCGGAACCTGCTCAGCAAACTCCTCACGTGCCGGACTGTTTTTGTCCGTTAGCATTTCGTAAACCTGGGTATAGGTCAAACGCGCCTTCGAGTTCATCACCGCCTGATAGAACTGACTGCGTTCCAGACGACCGTCTTCGGTAATTGCCAGATCCGCAACCATACATAGACGGTCAACTTTTGGATTTAAAGAGCACAACCCGTCTGACAGTTTAGACGGCAACATTGGCACCACACGCTGTGGGAAATAGACCGAGTTACCACGGTTCAGTGCTTCTTTATCCAGCGCTGTTCCAGGCTTGACATAGTGCGACACATCCGCAATAGCGACCACTAAACGCCAGCCATTTTTACGACGTTTGGCAAATACCGCATCATCAAAGTCTTTGGTATCGGCACCATCGATGGTCACTAACTGCATTGAACGCAGGTCTTTACGACCCTCCATGTCCGCTTCCGTCACTTCATCCGGAATCTCTGCCAGTTCCGCTAACAGCTCTTCAGACCAGCTGTTTGGAATATTGTGATCGTGGATGGCAGAATCAATCTCCATCCCCGGTGCCATATAGTCACCCAGTACTTCAATGATTTTACCGATTGGACCGGAACGTCTGGATGGCTGATGCAATATCTCAACCAGCACCACCTGCTCTTCAGTCGCATCATTAATCCCGTCATTCGGAATAAAGATATCCTGCGTAATGCGGTTGTTATTTGGGCGCACCCAAGCCAGTCCGTCTTCATACGCCAGACGACCTAACACCTGTTGATTGGAGTGCTCAGCAATTTCAACCACGATACCTTCACGACGTCCACGTCGGTCTTCACCGGCAATGGAGGCGATAACGATATCGCCATGCAGCACCTTATGCATCTCTTTTTCAGACAGGAACAGATCTTTACTGCCGTCTTCAGGCACTAAAAAACCAAAACCGTCAGGGTGACCTAACACGCGCCCCTTAACCAGATCCATTTTCTGCAGAATACCAAAAGCACCACGGCGGTTACGGATTAGCTGCCCATCACGCACCATCGCTTTCAAGCGGCGTGACAGCGCTTCGAAACGCTCTTCATCATCTTCAGAGACATCAACCGCTTTAGCAACTTGATAGAGTCGCAAAGGTTTTTGAGCCTCTTCAAGTGCTTCTAACAGAAACTCTCTACTTGGGATTGGATTATCATACTTCTCAGCTTCACGTTGAGCATGTGGGTCACGTTGTTCTTCAGTGTTTGAATTAGTCACTCGATACCATCTAAGTTAAAGCCCCGACCGCTTATCCGTTCAGCTCAAATTCTCTTAGAGCGGAAAGCAATCGGGGCTAATTAATAAAATTGGCCGTATTATAACAAAAAATGCTGAAATTTTATTGCATTACTGTTAATTCTGGTGCCTGTGTTTTTTCTTCATCCTTATAAAGCGCATGATAGAGCTTGCTAATGACCGATTGAATCGCCTCCTCAAGCACAGGGTGGTAAAACGGCATTCGCATCAGTTGCTCAACCGTCATACCCTGTTCCACCGCCCAGTTCAGCAGATGGGTAAAGTGTTCCGCATGCGGCATCACCATCTCTCCACCGAGCAGTTTCTTACTGTGTTTATCGGCAAACAGGCAAATTAAACCGTGATCTTCATGCATCACAATCGCCCGCCCATTATTGCGCTCCAGATTAAACTGAGCACTGACAATCTGCTCTTTATCCAACTGACGGTAAGAGACTCCGAAAAAACCGATATCCGGATCGGTAAAGGCGATGCCCAATGGAGTTTTACGCTCATAGGCGGTAATTTGCGGATAACTGATGGCGTTCAGGCCGGCCATTTTGCCCTCATAGCCCGCTTCATGCAGGATTGGGCGATACACATTAACATCACCGGCGATAAACAGCGGCTTGTCATCAATCTGCGCAGTATGCACATTAAAGTTCGGCATACCTCTATTATCAAGCTCAACCCCTGCGTTCTCCAACCCCAACTGATCTATATTCGGACGACGGCCTAGAGAGGCCAGAATCGCATCCACCTCCACCTGTGCACTGCTGGTTTTAACCAGAACACCATTATCCGTTTTTTCCAGCTCCGCTCCCTCACCTAAATGAATGGCAAACTCCTTCGACATCAAATCAACTGCCTGTTGATTAACCTCAGGTACCGACAGACCGCCGATATGGTCCGCCATCTCAAAACCAGTCACTTCAACCCCCAAACGCGACATCGCTTGCCCAAGCTCCAGACCAATAATACCCAAACCAATCACCGCGACACGTTTTGGCAGCTGCGGCAGTTCAAAGATCTCATCGCTGGTATAGATCACCTCACTGAACTCCTGCCAGGGTGCCGGCATTACCGGACGTGAACCGGTAGCGATAATAATACGCTCCGCTTCAATCACCTCGTCATTCACCTCCAGCCTGTTTTCACCAATGAATTTGGCAAAACCGCTAATCAGCTGTTCATCTTTCAGGGTATCGGTCGTGCCTGACTTGACCCCGCCGGTAAAGCGGTCTCGCAGACGTCTCACACGAGTTAATACCGCATCCACATCCACAGAGAGCTCATCCGCCCCTTGAATACCGAACTCTGCAAAGTGATGGCGCTTATGAAACACATTGGCGGATTGAATCAGTGCCTTAGAGGGCATGCAACCGACTCTGGCGCAAGTCGTTCCGTAATGCCCGCCATTAATCATGACAAAATCATCCGTCTGCTTACGGATGGTGCTCATTGCCGTCAGTCCGGACGTTCCAGCACCCAAAATCGCGAATTTAACCTTGCGCATCACTTAACCCTTTTTTCGAAAAACTATTTTTTTGATTCTACTCTGCAACACCCAGCTTGCAAGTAAAAACCATGAAAAAACAACAGGCCTGATCATTTTTTTCGATCGCAACCATTTCAGCACTCTCTTATAGGTGCTTTTTGTGCTTGCCAGAATAGAAAACTGGACTAGAATAAAGCTCTAACCCTAAGACAGGTAACGCCTCTTGCATAAGGTTTCACAACACTTTGTTGGACCTCTTTTCAGTCTATTGTTCGGCCTTTTTATAACCGGACTGTCTTCGTCTGCACACGCTTCAGCAACCGACTCGGTTCAGGCGCGCATCGCCGACGCTTTTATTGGCGATCTGGATGAGATTCGACAACGTCGTATTTTGCGTGTTCTGGTCAGCCCGAATCGCACCAATTTTTTTGAAACCAAAAAAGGCAAACGCGGTATTGAGCACGACCTGATCAAGGCCTATGAAAACTTCATTAACCGAGGTCCAAGACAGGAACGTTATAAAACGCATGTGGTTTTTTTAGTACGCCCATTTGAACAGCTGTTTAGCGACCTGCTGGCTGGAAAAGGGGACCTGATTGCAGCCGGCCTGACCATTACGCCGGAACGTCAGGCTTTTATGGACTTCACCAAGCCCTATATCAAGAACGTACAGGAGGTGTTGATTACCCATAAAGATGCACCACCGATTATGAAACTCGAGGACCTGGCCGGGCAAAAAGTAACCGTTGTCGCTAACAGCAGCTATGTGATTCACTTAGAAATATTTAATCAATTTCTGGGGCTGAATAATCTACAGCCGATCGAGGTCATTCAAGCCGACCCAATCCTGGAGTCAGAAGATATTCTAGAGATGGTCAATGCCGGCATCTTTCCCTTTACCGTAGTGGACAGTCATATCGCTGAAATCTACC
>CAZNML010000049.1:11847-14811 GCA_964574275.1 uncultured Thiosulfatimonas sp.
CTGCAACTCTACTCTGAGTTTTATGAGTTTGACTGGTACCTGATCGCAGCTCAAGCCTACCAGGAGTCCAATTTTAATCAAAACCTGACCAGCCATGCCGGCGCCATGGGGATCATGCAGATCAAACCCTCTACCGCCAGCTCAAAAAATGTTGGCATTGAAAACATCAGCAACTTAGAAAACAACATCCACGCCGGCATTAAATACCTCTCCTTCTTGCGTGACCACTACTTTGCAGACGAAAAGTACACAGAACAGGACAGAATTAATTTCTCATTGGCCGCTTACAATGCCGGCCCGGGGCGGGTGCGTAAAATGCAGCGTAAAGCGGAGCAGATGGGGTTAGACCCTAATCGCTGGTTCTATAATGTCGAAGTGGTGGCGCGCAATACCATTGGCCATGAAACCGTAGACTATGTCACCAAGATCCAAAAGACCAAAATCGCTTTTCAAAACTATGACGCCTTAAAAGAGCGCCGCCTGCAAACCATTGAACAGATCCGACAACAGAGTTTGCAAGAGACGGAAAACCCAGCAAAATAAAAAAAGGGGCTAACCAGCCCCCTTTTTATCTTTGATCGATTAACTTTACCCCAAGGCTACAGCATTAAGAGCTTTAAGCTTCAGGTCGATAGACACGCACATTATTAAAGCCTTTGTCTTTCAGGTATTGTGCGTGCAGCTGACTCATCACCCCTTTTTCGCAATACAGCAGATATTCTTTATCCTGGTCAAGCTTGGCGAACTTCTGATTCAACATATGGAAAGGTATATCGATACTCTCTACCCCTGTCAGCGGCTTGGCCAACTGTTCACTTTCTGAGCGAATATCAATCACCACCGTATTCTCCGGCACGCTGTTCACCACCTCAATATGCGCCGTGGTGGTGACATCATCAACAATCTGATCAACCGGAATTGATACCGCCTGTTGCACCGCCTTATCCAGCACGGAATAGTCAAAGCGGCTCGCCTCCTTCTCCATTCTTTTAAAGGAGGCGTTAATAACTGGGTTTTGTGAGATCACACCACAGAACTCCGGCATGCTCTCGGCGAAATGTCGGGTTCCGATCTGATCAGCAATCGCCATAATCTCCGGCTTATCCATGGTGGCTAAAGGTCGCAATACCAGCATGTCGGTCGCCTTGTCAATTACCGCCAGGTTACGCAGGGTTTGACTGCTCACCTGCGCGACACTCTCACCGGTCACCAAAGCATCAATTCCCATGCTCTCAGCCACCTTCTCTGACGCCATCAACATCAAACGCTTCAGGGTGACCCCCATATAACTCTCATGGGTGGCATTAAAAATCTCGGCCACCACCTCTTCAAAAGGGATGGTAATAAACTGCACTCGATGTGAAGCACCAAACTGACTCCACAAGTAAAGTGCAACCTGTTTCACGCCAATTTCATGCGCCGCCCCACCCAAATTAAAAAAGATAAAATGGGTTTTAAGGCCGCGTTTCATGGTCAAATAACTGGCCACAGTAGAGTCAAAACCACCCGACATTAACGACAGTAACTCACCCTGCGTACCCATTGGAAAACCACCCAGGCCTGTTCGTTTTGCGGTAATGATATTCAGCTCTTTTTGCGCAATTTCAATCTCGACCTTCACATCCGGATTACGCAGGTCAACGCCCTTTGGGTTACCCTTCTCATACAAAACCGCGCCGATAAAACGCTCCGCTTCAAAAGAGCTGAAGTCATGCGTTCCGCCGCGTTTCACACGCACCACAAAGGTTTTATTCTCGATCGAAGACAGCGCATGCTGCGCCACCACATCGGCGATATCCTGCAGACTCTCACCCAATGGGTACTGAATCACTTCCAGCACCTGCTCCACGCCCGGGGTCTGCGTTAGGATTTTGCGAGCAGCATCAATATGTGTCTCATCAACCTGAACTTCGATCTTATCCCAGAAGCGCTTGGTTTCAATATCGTCACTGATCCGATGCAATAGAGTTCTTAAATTGTCATGCAACTGACTGACCATCTTCTTTTTTACAGCCGTTCCCTTGACCATAATTTCAGGAAACAATTTAACAATAAACTTCATAGCCATCTCTTTATAAAACTCTTTAAATTGGCGCCTATTCTAACCAATCCCGGCGCGCTTCGCCAAAGTTATACATCACACTTAAATAAATGAAAGTTTTATGAATTGTAGGCAACCCCAAGTTGATAACTTGAACCTTGCAATAGCAACGTGTTAGAATTCCCCAAATTTTTTATCAATTAAACATAGAGAGAACCTCGATGAAAAGACTAGATCAAGTACTGGCTGCCGATGGTGTAAATGCTGAATTAGAGCTTGTAATCAAAGATGTAATGGTTGCATGTAAAGACATCGCATACAAGTTAGGCCAAGGTGAATTAGCGGGTATCTTAGGCGCAACTGAAGACGAAAACGTTCAAGGTGAAACTCAAAAAATGTTGGACGTTATCTCTAACGACCTTCTAAAAGACATCTTAGTTGCTAACCCTTACGTGCGTGGTGTTGGTTCTGAAGAAGAAGACTACACAATTGCTGCTAACGCTGACGGTAAATACCTAGTGACTTTTGATCCATTAGACGGTTCTTCTAACATCGACGTTAACCTTTCTGTTGGTACGATCTTCTCTGTTCTTGAAGCACAAGATGACACAGCAGGTGACAACCAGGAAGTATTCCTACAAAACGGTCGCAAGCAAGTTGCTGCTGGTTACGTTCTTTACGGACCATCTTCTCTTCTAGTAATGACGACTGGTAACGGCGTTAACGTATTTACTCTAGATTCAAACATCGGTGAATTCGTTCTAACTAAAGAAGCGCTACAGATTCCTGAAGATACAGCAGAATTCGCAATCAACATGTCTAACCAGCGTTTCTGGGAACCAGAAATGAAGCAGTACATCGACGACTGTCTAAAAGGTGAAGAAGGTCCACTAGGTAAGCGTTACAACATGCGCTGGGTTGCA
>CAZNML010000050.1:0-12805 GCA_964574275.1 uncultured Thiosulfatimonas sp.
TGGGTGTTACGCCAGTTTGAACTGCATCTGCTGCATGAGTTGGGTGTCAGTCTGCAATTGCAGCAGGATGCCAATAAGCAGCCGGTTAAGGCGGAGCTGCAGTATCAGTTCTATCCGGAGATGGGCGCCTATCCGTTGCTGGAGGGGGAGACCATCGGCAATGGCGTGCTGCTCTCCGGAGAGTGTCTGCTGAAGCTGGCTCAGCGCAACTACTGTGAGGCCTGTTTACCGGTGTGGAAACGGCTGTTGCGTCAGGTGTTGAATGTCTATTTGGGCTCTAAGCCGATAATGACGCGCCGCCTGTTTAAGTGAAGCGTGCTGCAGTCGCCTTTAATCCCTCTTATTGGTAAAAGAATTATTTTGTTTGGAACCCTTGTGGTTTTTATTTTGGTTATAGCAGTATGACCGCTTTAGGAGTTAATTTTATGTCCCCGATTTTTTTAGGATTGAATATTGATCACGTTGCTACCTTGCGACAGGCGCGAGGGACACGTTATCCGGATCCGATCAAAGCGGCCTTAGATGCGGAGATGGCTGGCGCAGACAGCATTACCCTGCATCTGCGTGAAGATCGCCGTCATATCCAGGATGAAGATGTGGCGCGTATCTCTGCGGTGCGTCAGACCAAAGTAAACCTGGAGATGGCGGCCACTCAGGAGATGGTGGATATTGCCTGTCAGTACCGTCCTGAAGATGTCTGTCTGGTGCCGGAGAAGCGTGAAGAGCTAACCACCGAAGGTGGATTGGATGTGTTAGGGCAGATGGAGTGGTTAACTAAGGTATGTAAAACTCTGGCCGAGCATGAGTGTCGCGTGTCGCTGTTTATTGATCCGGATGAGAAGCAGATCGAGGCGGCTAAAGAGGTGGGGGCACCGGTGATTGAACTGCATACCGGAACCTATGCCGAGCTGGAGAAGCCGGCCGAAGTTCAGGCCGAGCTGGAAAGAATTCAACACGCAGCCGAGTATGCGGCCCGTCTAGGTCTGGTGGTCAATGCCGGGCACGGTCTGCACTACCACAATGTACAGCCGATTGCGCAGATTAAGCAGATTGAAGAGCTGAATATTGGCCATGCGATTATCGCCCAAGCGGTCTACTCAGGCCTGCCGGAAGCGGTGCGTGAGATGAAGCGCCTGATGGTTGAAGCGCGTCAACAAGCCTACCTGCAAGACTAGTTGTCAGTATGATTGTGGGCATCGGCACCGACATTGTGGATGTGGAGCGCATTCAGGGTGTCTATCAGCGTCAGGGTGAGGTGTTTGCCAAACGTCTGCTCTCCGAACAGGAGTGGGCCAGCTTTGAAGCGCACCTGTTTCCAGAACGCTTTCTGGCCAAGCGCTGGGCGCTGAAAGAGGCGGTCTCCAAAGCGTTGGGCACCGGCATCGCACAGGGTGTCTCCTTTCACGATATGACCATTAAACATCATGCCAGTGGTCAACCCTATCTGCAGCTGTCCGGTGCAGCACTGCTTAAGTCGCAACAGTTGGGCATCAGTAACTGGTCAATCTCGGTCAGTGACGAGAAGACCCATGCGGTGGCCTTTGCGGTGGCGGAGAGCGCCTAGCACGAACGCCGCCTGGCTATTACGCTTGCCGGCCATTCTCAGCTTATTTTTCATTTACACACTTCTGTTGCCATTCACTTACCCCAAGCTGTTGCTGATTCAGTTAAAATAGCGCCCATTCATTTTTAATAAAGGTGCGTTGAAATGTCGCTGAATAAAAGTCTGATCACTAATGTGGTTGCCACGGCCGTCCTGGTGGCGGGGTTATTATTAAATAATGCCATTCTGTTCTGGGTGGGGCTGTTTGCGCTGTCCGGCGCACTGACCAACTGGCTGGCGATTCATATGCTGTTTGAAAGAGTGCCAGGCCTGATCGGTTCCGGGGTGATTCCGAACCGTTTTGCCGACTTTAAAGCGGCCATTCACCAGTTGATGATGCAGCAGTTTTTTACGGCAGAGAACATTGACCGTTTTGTCAGTGGCCAGTCGTCGGCGCTGCACAGCAAGTTGAACCTGACCCCTGTGATTGAGAAGGTGGACCTGTCGCCCGCCTATGATCGTCTGGTAGAGGTGATTATGAACTCCTCTTTTGGTGGCATGCTGGGTATGTTTGGCGGGGCGGATGCCTTAACCCCTCTAAAAGAGCCGTTTGAAAAGAATCTTAAAGCGTCGCTGATTGAGATTACCGAGCAGGACAGCTTTATGCAGAAACTGCAGGATGAGATTGACCAGCCGGATGTAATGGCGGAGATTCAGGCCAAGATCGAAGAGATTATCGAAGCGCGTCTGCAGGAGCTGACGCCGGAGCTGGTTAAACAGATGGTGCAGCAGATGATTAAACAGCATCTGGGCTGGCTGGTTGTCTGGGGTGGGGTATTTGGTGGCTTGATCGGTCTGCTTTCCGCAGTGCTCTCCAGCTATTTAACGATTTAAACCCTCTGAATTTTTTTTCATTTTAGTTGATCAGGCCTGTTCATTTTTTAATTCAAAATTGAAATTTGAGTTTAAAAACCGACAGGCCTGACCGATTATTGACCATTTTATCTATTTAAGCGGATTGTGATGTCTATTCTACTGTTTCCTATTTGGGCGCTACTGATCAGCGCGCTGGCGCTGTTTTTTCCACACTGGTTTGTTGATCTGAAATCGTGGATTGTGCCGTTGCTGATGGCGGTAATGCTGGGAATGGGCTTGACGCTGCGCTGGCAGGACTTTCAACAGGTGTGGCAAAACCGGCTGGTGGTCGGTTTAGGCATTGGCCTGCAGTTTGTGATTATGCCGCTTGCTGCCTGGCTGTTATCGATGCTGTTTGGCTTGTCGCTGGAGCTGACCATTGGCATGATGCTGGTTGGAGCGACCGCGGGCGGGACCGCCTCCAATGTGATGGCCTATCTGGCAAAAGGCGATGTGGCGCTGTCGGTCAGTATGACGCTGGTGTCCACGCTATTGGCGGTGCTGTTAATGCCGCTATTGACCTGGCTCTATCTGGGGCAGATGGTTGAAGTACCGCTGCTTTCAATGCTGTTAATGCTGCTGAAGATGATTGTGGCGCCGTTGGTGCTCGGCATGATCATCAATAGCCTGTGGCACTCCAGAGTAAAGAGGGTACAGAGCGTGTTTCCAGTTTTGTCGATGGCGGTGATTCTATTAATTATTGCCATCGTGGTGGCGCTGAATGCCAATAATCTAAACAGTGTGTTGTGGACACTGGTGATTGCGGTCATACTGCACAATCTGATTGGCCTGTTTTGCGGTTACTGGTTGAGCCGCAAGCTTGGTTACGACAGCGTCATTGCGCGGACGGTGGCGATTGAAGTGGCGATGCAGAACTCCGGTTTAAGTGTCGCTCTGGCATTGAAATATTTCAGCGCCGCCAGCGCACTGCCCGGCGCGCTATTCAGCATCTGGCACAATCTGTCCGGTTCACTGTTTGCCAGTTACTGGCAAAAAAAGCGCTAAACATGCACTCAATCGGTGAGCACGGACTACCGCGGCTGATAAGAGGGCGGGATACGCTCGCGCTTGATAAGGAATGCTTTGCTCAATTTAGCATTGCATAACGGTTTAGCATGATTGTCGCTTTGCTTAGCTGCTCGGTGTTGCTTGCTCTGACTTCGGGGAGAAGGCATAGCTGTGAGTATGTCTTTGTTTAACCTTATACATCGCTCTGTCGGCCATGTTTTTCAGCTTGCTGGAGTCGAGGGCGTGATCGGGGTAGAGGGCGATGCCGGCACTCAGTTCAATATGCAGCGTCTGGCCCTGATAGTCAATGGGGTGGCCGACACTGTTAATAATGCGTTCGCACACCAGCCCCACTTCGTGACCGGCATGCACCTCTGCCATAACAATAAAGAACTCATCGCCACCGATGCGACAGGCGCTGTCAACTTCGCGAATACAACTTTTCAGACGCTTGGCCACTTCGATCAACACGCAATCCCCGGCATCGTGCCCATAGTCATCGTTAATGCTTTTGAAATTATCCAGATCAAGAAAAATAATGGCGACCTTGGTCTTATTGCGTTTGGCGTTTTTAATGGCCAGCTCCATGCGGTCATTGGCCATATGCAGCGACAGCAGTCCGGTTAAAGTATCATGGTTGGCGCGTTGTTCCGCCTTGAGTTTCTCCTGTTCCAGCTCCTCTATGGTCTGTAGCAGCTGTTTTTTCAGGTTGCCCAGAATCACCAGCATCATCAGGATCATCATGAGGCTTACAGAAGAGGCGAGCGTCCAGGTTACCCAGTTTTTATTATAGAGGTTGTAGTCGATATCGGGAGAGAGGTAGCCATTAATGTGCAGGCCGCCGATGAGCAGAGCAATGATAAAGAAAACCGTGATAAAAACAGCACCGCGCAGCAGACCGTAAACCAAGGTGACAATGGCGGCCGCCAGAGCAGCAAACAGGGCAAATGGCGAGGCTAATCCATTGCTGGCAACCGCGGCAAAAGCCACAGTTATAAAGATAAGCATAGCGAATAACACAATCCACAGCGCGGACATTTTATGGCGCTGGTAGAAAACAACACTGGTGAAAACCATAGTGACAATGTGTAGAGTGTGTTCGGGCTGAAAACCGGTAATGGGTATCCTTGCCAGAGAGAGCGGCACACCAATCACCACCAGCGTCATCAGTCCGTAGAGCAGGTAATTGGCATAGGGTCTTAAAAATGTGTCATTGACTTTTATCATCTAAACCAAATCAGTGAGATTACTTTTTTTATCATACACCGCTTTAGCTGTTTAGGGTATTCATCCTAGTAATATTTATAGGTTGGTTGTTTATCCTACTTAGCTATTAATTGTGTTATTGTTCAGGCGACTGTCAGGCCTGCCGGTTTTTCTGCCGTTTTGTAAAATCAAAACCACGTTATAGACGTTCCTCAATACGAATGCCGTCCTCCACAGTGTCACTCGGGTGGTTAATGATTTTTTGCTGCGCCTGCAGGCCTGACAGAATTTGTGCCTGCAGACCATTTCTCTGACCAACGCTCACGCTGACACGTTTCGCTCTGCCGTCCTCAATCACAAACACGGCCCAGCCATCCTGATAGCGGAACAGGGCGCTGGATGGAATCTGCAAAACATCTTCCTCATGCCACAGAATAAACTCGGCCTCAACCCGGTAGCCGTCGCCCAGACGCTGCCACTGCTCAGCCGGGGAGGTGAAGTCGGAGATAATCAGTACGCGCTGCTCCTCCACGCCCAGCGCGGAGACTTTGGTGAAACCGACCGGCTCAATATTGCGCACCACTCCTTGCAGTGGTTGCTCCCCACCCCAGCGGTCAAACACCACCTGCATACCGCGTTTGATTTTGACCGCATCGGCAGAGAGTACATCTACCTCAATCTCTAATGCCGTTGGATCTCCCACCTCCAGCAGTGCTTCTCCGGTGGTTACCGGCCCTTCGCACTTGCGTGCGACTTTAAGAATTTTGCCATCAATCGGAGAGTTGACTGTAACCCGCTCTTGAGGCAGGTCGTCTGGATTGGCGGCGGAGTATTGCAGTGTGGTCATGGCAGCCTGCAGCTCATAGTTGGCGACTTCGACACGGAAGTTGGCTGAACGCTGATTGGCGCTGGCGGTCAGAGAGGCGGTTTTGACCCTGTCATACTGATCCTGCGAGATCAGACCTTTCTCTATCATCGGCTGATAACGTTGCAGTTCCGCGCTGGCTAAGCGTGCGGCGGCATTGGCTGAACGCGCCTGCGCCTGAGCGGCCTGCAAAGCGGATTTGGCTGCCGCTACCTGCGCCTGCGCTTGAGCACGGCTGCGCGAGTCCAGTACTTGTGACTCCAATGGGGTGATGGCTAGTAGCGCACCGCCCTGGGTGACTTTATCGCCGACCTTGAGGTGCATGCGACAGGTCATGCCATTGACGGGGGCGGAGATCACATAACGATCGATCACTCGGGTGCGGCCTTCTTCCTCAATGGTCACACTCATCGAGGCAAGTTTCACCTCTGTCGATTCGATCACCACCGGCTTGGGCCAGAAGCCCCAAACCAGTAAAACGGTTATCAAAACACCGACAGCTAAAATACCAGGGTGGTCACGCAGAGGGATGCGCATGGTTTTACTCCTTCGCTTTTAATACAGCTACCATATCAAGTTGGCCGAGGTTACGCCATATCATCATGGCGGAAATAATAGAGGAAACAATCACCACCAGCGCGGCAAATGCATAGACATCGGCATCCAGCACCAGCGGTATTCGGTAGAGATCGCTGTCAAACTTCATTGCCAGATAGCCACACAGACCATTACCGATAATAAAGCCCAACGGAATGGCCAGCAGGGTGAGCAGGCCGAGTTCGCCCAGCAGAATATAGGCGACCTCGCCCCGTCTGAAGCCGAGCACTCTGAGGCTGGCGAGTTCACGATTACGCTCCGACAGGGCGATACGCATGCTGTTATAGACCACACCAAAAGCGATACTGCCGCCAAGCAGGGTGGTGATAAAGGTAAAGAACAGGATGGTGTCGTTCATGGTTTCATAGAAGCCCTCAATCGCCGATTTTTGCTCGACTACGCCGACAATGCGCGGCATCTGTTTCAGTTTGGCATAGACCGGCTTGCGGTAGAGTTCATCCACTTTCAGATAAGCGCCGGAGATGACATCGCCCTCTTTAAGCAGGCGGTTGAGTGATTCACGCTGCAGATAGACATTTAACCCCAGATACTGTTTGGCCGTGCCGACTACCGGCACCTGAAAGGTCGGGCGATTGCCCTCCAGAATCTCGACCGTGAGCAGATCACCGGGTTTGATATGCAGTTGCTCAGACAGATAGTCGGTGATAATCACGCCCTCTGTCGGCAGGGTAATCGGTTTCAAACTGCTGTCCAGCAGGCGCGTCAGCTGACTGCCCGGCTCCACGCCATTCAGTGAGGTGCGGTAGGAGCGGTGTTCAAATTTGATTTTGGCGGCGACATTGCGGAAACCCTCGGCGTGCTCGACACCCTGCAGGCTCTGCAGTGAGTAGAGTGAGCGCTTGGAGGTGGGCTCGGAGTAGAGCGCCATAAAATCTTCGCGCTGGCTCATATTGTATTGCACCTCAACCATCTCATTGATGGCACCCTCCTGAAAGCCACCAACCATCATAATGCCGCAGGCCATGCTGATGCCCAGCGTAGTCAGTAAAGACTTGAAGGGTCGGCGTTCGATATGGCGCAGAATCATGCGGGATGGCTGCGAGAAGCGCTGCTGCAGACCCAGACGTTCAACTATGGTGGCGCGATAGGAGGAGGGCTGCTCCGGTCGCATGCCCTGTGCCGGCGGCAGTTTGGCGGCTTGAGAGACCGCATAGAGTGTACCCATGACCGCCACTGCCACACTCACCAGAGCCGCATAGGCAATCACCTCCGGTTCCAACAGGTAGTTCATATAGGGTAGGCTGTAGATATCCCGGTAGAGGCCGCTCATGCCTTGCCCCATCCAGATGCCAAAGCCGGTGCCGATCAATATACCCAGAGCAACAATCATCAGCACCAGTTTGCTGTAGTGCACCCCGACGGCAAAATTGCTGTAACCGAACGCCTTCAACACCGCAATCTGTTCACGCTCCAGTGCAATCAGGCGGCTGATCACCACATTGAGCAGAAAGGCGGCCACACCAAAGAAGATAATCGGAAACATGGTGGCCATGTTTTGCAGCTGTTTGAGCTCTTCGGTAAGAAAACGGTTGGAGAACTGGTCTTTACGGGCAATGGCGCCAATGCCACCATAAGGTTTGAGAATATGATCCAGCCGGTCAATGACATCCTGAACATGACTGCCTTTATTCAGGGTGAGGGTGACATTATTGAATGCGCCCTCCATATCGTAAGCGCTGGCAAGCGGCTTGCGTGCCATCCACATGACACCGTAACTTTTATAGTCCGGAAACATCGCCCCGGGGGCGATCTGATAGATGTACTCCGGGGAGAGTCCGGTACCGACAATGGTCAGGCTCTTACTGCGCCCATTAATGGTGGCCTTGATCTTATCGCCAGCCTTGAGCTGGTGCGCGGCGGCAAACTCTTCACTGAGGATAATTTCATTGTCACGTCCGGCTTCAATAAGGCGACCTTTACGAAGATAGATCTGATTTAAAAGTCCGCGGCTGTTGTCTGGCAGCGAGACCAGATGGCCGCTGACCGGATCATGGTAACCGGCTATGTCCAGATTGACATAGGTGACCACGCGGGTTTCCACCTTGTCGACCCCGGGGATGGCTTTGATATGCTGAATAACCGAATTGGGCGCGCGTTTCAGCGAGGCAAAGACATCGGCAAAGTGGTGATCCCGATAGTAATCGGCGCGCGTTTGATAGAGCGAGTCGTAGGTGCTCAAAGACATAATAAAGATGGAGACCCCGCTGACAATCACCATGGCAATGGCCAGCGCCTGCATGCGCATATTCCATAGTTCCCGCCACAGTTTTATGTCGATCGAGCGCATCTTAATTACCAGCTCAGTTGGTTGGGGGAGAGGGTGGTTTGGTTGATATCAGTGCGGGTGATCTGACCGTCTGACAGGTGAATGACGCGATTCGCCATCTGTGCAATGCCAGCATTGTGGGTAAT
This sequence comes from uncultured Thiosulfatimonas sp., assembly GCA_964574275.1. Lineage (GTDB taxonomy): Bacteria > Pseudomonadota > Gammaproteobacteria > Thiomicrospirales > Thiomicrospiraceae > Thiomicrorhabdus. The sequence goes on from CAZNML010000050.1 coordinate 8,568, forward strand.
CACCGCCGTGGTGGTGCCAAGCTCCTGGTTGACTCGATGCAGAGCCTCCAACACCATCACCCCGGTTTCTGAATCGAGTGCGCCGGTGGGTTCGTCACACAGCAATACATCCGGATTCTTGGCAATGGCACGCGCAATGGCAACGCGCTGCTGTTCACCACCGGAGAGTTGGGCCGGAAAGTGGTCTAAACGGTCACTTAAACCAACCAGGTCAAGCGCCTGCTCCGGTGTCATCGGCGCCTTGGCAATCTCTGTGACCACGGCGACATTCTCGCGCGCGGTCAGGCTGGGAATCAGGTTGTAAAACTGGAATACAAAGCCAACATGAAAGCGGCGATAGTCGGTGAGCATCTCTTCACTGGCGCGGCTTAAATCTTGCGCGCTAAAGTCATTGGCAGGGTTGGCATAGATCACCTCACCGGAGGTTGGCGTGTCGAGTCCGCCGAGAATATTCAGCAGGGTCGACTTGCCACTGCCGGAAGCGCCAAGCAGAACCGTCAATTCACCCTGATAGAGCTCCAAATCCACACCACGTAAAGCCTGTACCTCTACCTCACCCATCTGGTAGATTTTGGTGACACCCTGTACGTGAAACACAGCAGGCCTGTCGAAATGCTTATCTGCCGCTAACTTAGTTTGCCCCATGCACCCCTCCTGTTTGCTTTAGTATAGCAGGCAGTGGGATTTCTACTAGTCCGTTATAGAGTTATCAGCAGTGTCTATTAAAAAAACTCAAAGCGTATATAGAGTTACAGTAGAATGTTTCATGAGTGGTACACAGAAAAAGTTCAAATTTTTGATCTCTTTATTTACTTGAGTTTAGCAACTTAGCTGGTTTTAAATAGAGAGATCCATCGCAAAAGTGGTTAACGACAATGGTGCTAGCATTAAATAAAATGAGTGTCGCTAAACAGACGGTAATCTATAGCCTGATAACGGCTCTGGCCTATTTCATCTCTGCCAAGCTGGTGGCACCGCTGTCGCTGAGTGAGTCGGAGAGCATCTTCGCCATCTGGCCTCCAACCGGGGTAGCGTTGAGTTTTCTGCTGTTTAAAGGCCGCATGGTGTTGCCCGGCATTTTTCTGGGGGCCTTGTCACTGAACTTAACCCTGAGCAGTTTGCCTATTGCGTTTGGAATCGCTATTGGTAATACCCTTGGCCCATACGTGGTCTATCTGTTAATCAAAAAATACCTGCCTGACGATCTTTTTGCAGGCACTACTACCGTCAACACCTTTATTCTGTTCTGTGTTATCGGCTCCGTGATTACCTCATCGGGCGGCACTCTGGTGCTGATTGCAAGCGGTGTGCTCTCATTTGATAACTGGTTACTGGGTTGGGCAGTCTGGCTGTTTGGTGACCTGATCGGCTTCCTATTATTGACAGCGGTCTATGTCTCACTGGTGGTAGATCACAGCTATAGCGACATACAGAAACGTCCAGTGCTAGAGGTGATGTTGATTATTGCGTTGCTGTTTTTCCTGTCGGCGATGATTTTTGGTTCCGGCTTCTTTTTTGACGCCCAGTATCCAATTGAGTACCTGATTCTGTTCCCACTTTTGTGGGCCAGTATCCGTTTTAAGCCCGGGGTGAATGTGCTCTATCTGTTTATTTTCACAGTGCTGGCGATTATCGGCACGGCGACCGGCTATAGCAGTTTTTCCATGGAGGAGAAGCGTGTTTCGCTGATCCTGCTGCAGTTCTTTATTTTTACTGTGGTGTTTGCGGTATTAATGATGACGGCGCAGCGTCACAGAATGTTGAGTATTCTGGCAGAGAAGCAGCATCTGTCGACCATTGACCCTTTGACACAAATCTCCAACCGCCGTCACTTCATGGAGAATTTGACCAATGCCAAGAATATGGCCAAACGTTATCAGCACCCTTTGTCGTTAATTATGCTTGATATTGACCACTTTAAGCGTATTAACGATGAGTTTGGTCATCATAAAGGCGATCTGGTGTTGGTCGATCTGGCAAACCTGATTAAATCGCAGATACGAGTAACGGATGCATTTAGCCGGTTTGGCGGGGAGGAGTTTATGATTCTGCTGCCCGAAACCAATAAAGCTGATGCCTTTATGCTGGCAGAGAAATTAAGAGCTCTGATCGAGAAACACACCTTTTCGGTTCCCACAAGAGTAACCTGCAGTTTTGGGGTGATGGAGTGTGTCGGTGAGTGTCAGGAAGCCTCGTTTGAAGAGGCGCTTAAGCTAGTTGATGAGAAACTCTATCTGGCCAAAGCCGAAGGGCGAAATCAGGTGGCCTGTTGAGCATAATTCAACAGGCCTGACGGTTTTGAATAAAACTATCTGGTGAATTAAACGACCAGATCAATCTGCTGTACGCTGCCTGCACCGCCATTTTCATGCAGAAAGACACCGCTGCTGACCACCTGTCCTAACGGGTTGTTGTTATGGTCTTTGATAGTAAAAGGTGTTTGCTCTTTTTGCAGATAGATGGCACCAATATTCAACTCTAACAGACCTTGCAGCTGTTCAAAGCCGTGTTCATCCCGGTGCCACACCTGCAGTTGTGAAAAGATAGCGTCGTTCTCGTCAATCCAACCATTCTGATCTAAGTCATATTGACTCAACTCGGCAAAGCCATCACCGATGACGGTGCCAAACAGCTCCTGACCACTGTTGATAGTGCCGTCCCGGTTCTTATCCAGCGCCAAAAAACCGGAGCCGGACTCCACAAACGAAATTGTATCCTGCTGGCCGTCCGAGTCGATATCAAAATTGATTTTCTCCAAGCTCAGGCTGGCCGGTTCGCCGCCAAAGTTCACCACCAAAGGATCTTTCAACACCAGGCCTTTGGACTGCTCGATATGCACGGAGCTTTGGAAGCTGCGATGCATGGCCGCATTCACCGAGAAGTTGATATGTCTGCCGTCGGCGGTGCTGACCTGACCCTGAGCTTCAAAGTGTGAAAACTCCTGCTCGCTGTAGGACTCGAACAGGGCGGTGCGCTCACCCATAACGGCTGATATTGGAGGGCGGCTAAAAGGAGCGGCATCCGCTGAGGGTTGGCTGCTTTGTTGCTCAGGCTGTGCGCTGGCTGCGGCAGTTTCCTCTTGCGGCGTGTAACCCATCACTTTCATGGTATAGGGTTTGCCGGTCATGCGCTCCATCATCGCTTCAATGGCCTCAATCATCTTAATCAGTTCGGGAGAGAGCTGAATACGCTGTTCCATATCGACAGGGGCTTCACTGTCGATTAGAGGGCGCGGCAGATTGCCTGCACTGTGCTGCGGTGCAAAAGGTTGATTGCTTGGCAACGGAAAGGACTCTTTGTGCTGCTGTTCGCTGGATTGTGGTTTGCGTTGAGCCAAGTTCAGTGCGGACTCCGCACTGCTAAAAGTCTCAAGGCGCTCTTTGGTGTGTAGGCTCTCTCGACTGGCCAGTTGGCCGTTGACAAAGGTTTCGTGCACACGCTGTTTTTGGTGCTCTGCCATCGCATAGTGCTGCGAGGAGAGCTGAATATTCTGGTCTGAAATTTTCATAAAAACGTCCAAGTTAATTTTGTTTTTTTGGCGTTTCCCTTGGTGCAGTTTTTGTGTTTATTCTGTTTTATTATTGCTTTCAATCAGTTATCGGCCTAAAGTTAGAATTCTTAATTGATAAATAACTTTAGATTGTGGCGCTTATGATGAGATGGCTGGCGATATTGGTATTGGGGCTGCTGACAACGGGGTGTAGCGACTACGAACTGCAACCGCTTGATAAGGAGGCAACCATTCTGGCGTTTGGCGACAGCTTAACGGCGGGTACTGGGGTGTCTGAAAACGAGAGTTACCCCGCGGTGTTGGCGCAACTGGCACAGAGGAGGGTGATCAATGCCGGAGTGCCTGGTGAGAACACGCAAAAGGGGCTGAAGCGTCTGCCCAAGCTGCTGGAGAAACATCAACCGGATCTGGTGATTCTGTTTAGCGGCGGCAATGACTTTTTGCAGAAAGTACCGCAGCAGACAACCATAACCAATCTGGGCGCAATGATTCAGATGGTGCAGCACAGCGGCGCACAAGTTTTACTGGTTGGGGTGCCGGAGAAAAAGCTGTTTGCCGATACCGCTGAGCTCTACTATCAGCTCTCCGAAAAGTATGCTGTGCCACTGGAGGATGACAGTGTGGCGAGTTTAATGGTAAGAGCCTCAATGAAATCCGACCATGTGCACTTTAATGCCGCCGGTTATCGTCTGTTGGCGGAGGCGATCTATCAGGCGTTGCAGCAGGC
>CAZNML010000050.1:12905-14756 GCA_964574275.1 uncultured Thiosulfatimonas sp.
AAAAGGTTGATATTGAATGGCGTTGATATACCAGGTCTTCTTACCCTCTGGGGTGTCGACCACCACCTCATCGTCCACCTCTTTACCGATCAGCGCGCGCGCCATTGGCGACTTGATACTGATGGCATTTTTCTGCGGATCAAACTCATCACTGCCGACAATGCGATATTGCACCACCTCTTCATCGTCGTTCTCCAGCTCAATCCAGGCGCCAAAAAACACCTTGCCGTCCTGTTGCGGTGAGTAGTCAATGATCTTTACCGCCTCAAGGCGTTTACGCAGAAAGCGGATACGGCGGTCGATCTCTCTTAAACGGCGCTTGCCCTCTTTATACTCGGCATTCTCCGAGCGGTCGCCGTGTGCGGCGGCTTCGGTGACGGCGGCCGTGACCTGACGGCGTTCAGTACGCCAAAGGTAGTCGAGCTCTTTTTCTAAGGCCACGCGGCCTTCACGGGTGATCAGGTTTCCGGGGGAGGTCATGCGGTTTTACTAAATCTCTTCTGGGAACCAAGTGGACTGCTCGGCTTGCTTATACAGGGTATTGAATTCGTAATTAATGTCCTTTCTCCAGTCGGCCTGTTTGGCTTTGGCGCAACCGCCCACCATATTCAACGCTTTCTTAAAGGCGATCTCCTGCTTACTCTTCTCTTTACGGACATCGGCATTGATGTAGGTTTTAATGTAGTTATTGGCGGTCAAACTGTATTTGGTGATATAGAGGCGATTCACCTTATTGAAGTTCTTGGAAACGCTGATGCCACGGCAGCGGGCATTAAAAAAATCGACCTTCAAAGCACTCAGCACCAAAGCGGTGTGCAGCGACTGTTCCGGATTCATCTCGGCTTCGGTTTGCGCCTGAGCAGGCAGGGCAAATATTAGGGCGATGGCAAGCAGTAGGGCGGGGATGTTTATCGTCATCAAACGACTCATTACTTAAAATCCTTACTAGAGAAAACAGCGTTACATCTAGTTTACTGGATATAGACCGGATTTACAGTAGATTTGTCGCTTTGGCTGGATTCAGAGAGAGGTGGAGGGTTTTAAAACTAGAAAAATGATTACACCCCGCAGACGGTATAAAGGCCAGGCCTGGTTATTTTTTAAGTTAGCAATTTCAGCAAAAAAGGACGCTACTCTTTTTCCATTATTTTATTCAGTTCCTGCTCCAGTTTGTCGGCTTGAGTAAAGCCCAGTGTTAACGGATAGATCTGGTCTCGCTCATTGAGATAAAACAGGGCGGGGAAGCCGCTTACCTGCAGTTGATAGGCGAGCGCTAAATGTTGTTGTAAGCTCTGTTCGGTCTGTTCAGATTCCAGCAGTTTTGAAAATTGATTTTCATCCAAGCCGATTGAGTTGGCGCAGGCAAGCAGCGTCTCTGTTAACGACGGGTTTTTGGCTTGCTGATAATAAGCGGCTTGAATGGCCTTGACCATCTGCGGCGCGCTGTCTGCTTTCAGTTGTTGCGCTGCAATGACTGCGCGGCAGGCAGGGTAGGTTGAACGATAGGGAGTATTCAGTTTCCAGTAAGCATGATTAAAGCTCACCTGAGACTTTTGTTCTATCTGATACCAGTAGGAAGCGATGCTCTGTTGCAGGGGGTCATCCATAGGCTGGTCGCTGTCCGCAGCCAAACCACCCATAATCCAATCCACCTCTGCAGTGGGATGACGCGCCAAAAATGCTTCCAACTCTGGCTGGAAGCCATAACACCAGGCACACATCGGGTCCATCACATATAAAAAACGCATCTTTGTCTCAGTTTTTGAAAAAATCCTTTTAATTGGGGTCAGAGTAAAGTTATTTCTGATTTTCTTTATATTTCAATGTTTTAAAAATTTAATTTTACTCTGA
>CAZNML010000051.1:0-7841 GCA_964574275.1 uncultured Thiosulfatimonas sp.
CAATCCGTGTTGAGAATATCGCAGATGGTCTGAAATACATGGGACTGAAGCGCTTAAAGTTCTGGGTGAATCTGTTGATGTTGGCCAATATGGATGACATCCCGCCTGAGCTAATGACCACTTCGCTGTTGAATGCAAAATTCTGTGAGCTGATGGCGGAGCAGTCAGGCCATGGTGCCGAGAAAGATACCTACTTCCTGGCTGGAATGTTGTCTAATTTGGATGCCTATTTTAAAGCGCCGACCAAAGAGATTGTTGATGCGCTGCCGTTAAGTGATGAGCTGAGTGCGGCGTTGATTGAGCAGCAAGGCCCGATTGGTGAAGTGCTGAAGATCTTAAAAGTGATGCAGAATGAGACGGCAGAGGCGGAGCACCTGACCTTTGGTGATATGGGTATCGTAAAAATCAGTAATAACTTTATTGCGGCCTCCGCTTGGGCGCAGCAAGCCGTGATGGCGTAGGGAAAAGGAAAGAGAGAATGGCAATGCAATCAATTAACCCGGCAACCGGAGAGTTACTGACAGAGTTTGAAACCTGGGATCAGGAAACCCTTGATCATATGGTGACTCAAGCGGGTTATATGTTTCCAGACTGGTCTAAACTGACGCCGATTGAAGATCGTTGTCTGATGTTGAAAAATGTCGCCAAGGTGCTGCGCGACGATTCCGACCTATTGGCCGAGCTGATTACGCTGGAGATGGGTAAAACGCTGGTGGAAGCGGAAGCAGAAATTGAGAAGTCGGCCTGGGTCTGTGAGTATTATGCGGATAATGGCCCCGCCTTTTTGGCGGACGAGATGGTGGAGACTGACGCCAGCAAGAGTTATATCTCCTACCTGCCACTGGGACCGGTGCTGGCGGTAATGCCGTGGAACTTCCCGTTCTGGCAGGTATTTCGTTTTGCGGCGCCGGCTTTGATTGCGGGTAATGTCGCCCTGTTGAAACACGCCTCCAATGTACCGCAGTGTGCACTGGCGATTGAAGAGGTGTTCCGTAAAGCCGGTTTCCCGGATCATATCTTCACCACTCTGATGATCTCCTCCTCTCAGGTGGAGAGTGTGATTCGTCACTCTGCGGTGCGTGCGGTGACCTTGACTGGCAGCGAACCGGCGGGTCGTCAAGTGGCGAGTATCGCCGGTTCTGAGTTGAAGAAAACCGTGCTGGAGCTCGGTGGTTCGGATGCGTTTATTATCCTGGATGATGTACGTATGTCCGAAGTGGTTGAGGGTGCGGTTAAAGGCCGTTTTCTGAATATGGGGCAGAGCTGCATTGCCGCAAAACGTTTTATTGTCGACCAGTTTATTGCCGAGAAGTTTACCGAGCAGTTTAAAGAGGCGATTGAGTCGCACTTTGTTGCCGGTGATCCAATGGATGAGTCAACTACGTTGGCACCGATGGCGCGTCAGGATCTGCTGGATGAACTGCACGATCAGGTCATGCGTTCGGTTGAACTGGGGGCTAAAATTGTCACCGGTGGTTATCAGCTGGATCGCGAGGGCTGCTATTACGCACCGACTATTTTGACCGATGTTACCAGTAATATGCCGGCCTATAATGAGGAGTTTTTTGGACCGGTGGCGATTATTCTGAAAGCGTCTGAACCGGCGCATGCTTTAGGGATTGCTAACTCGGTCAACTACGGTTTGGGCGGCTCTATCTGGACCACGGATCTGGCAACCGCTGAGACTATGGCGCGCGGTATGGAGTCCGGTGCGACCTTTATTAACAGCATTACTTTTTCAGATCCAAGAATGCCGTTTGGCGGGGTGAAAAACTCAGGTTACGGCCGCGAACTCTCCAAAGAGGGGATTCGTGAGTTCACCAATGTGAAGTCGATTTGGATTAAATAGTCCCGTTACGGGTTTGCTTCCCTGTCATTGAGAGTAGGCCTGATAGTTCGCTATTAGGCCTATTTTTTTATCAGCACAGTAGAAGCGCTGCACTACTGCTTTATCAAACAAGGAAAAACCGATGCTAGACCTCTTTTGGAAAACGCTCTCAGATTTAAAAGAACCGGCCATTCTGTGGCGTCTGTTTATCCCGTTTGGTGCGGCGATTGTACTGGTGTCCTTAATGGGTTACGGTCTGTTTGGGGTGTTTATTTTCAGCGACTTTGTCACTCAGAACCCTTTGGTGGCGGAGATTTCAGCCATGAAAACCGAAGCAGAACAGACCATTGGGGCGGTGCCTTTTGTCGGCGCAGCCATTCTGTGGCTGTTGGGCATCGTTATGGCGGTGATTGCCGGTCTGTTAGGCATCTTACTGGGCAGTTATCTGATCCTGCTGTTTGCCATGATTATTACCGGTTTTATGACCGACAGCCTGGTGAAAGCGGTGCATGACAAACACTACCCGCATACCGATTATCAAGGGCACGGCACCATCAGCGGTATGTTATGGAAGCTGCTGAAGTTCGGTTTGTTAATGCTGTTGCTGTTCCTGGTGACCATTCCGATGCTGTTTATTCCTCTGATCAACCTGGTCTGGTTCTGGATTTTAGGTTTTCTGTTTTTCCGTTACTCACTGGTGCTGGATGTCGGCCAGGTTATTCTGCCGGAATCGATCTTCAATGAGGTGAAAGGCCTGGGGAACTGGACACCGACCCTGACGTTGGGTGGCTTCTTTATGTTGAGCCTGTTGCCGGTTTTGAGTCTGTTCGCGCCGGTGTTTGCGGTGATTGCGCTGTCACACTACTATTTTGATGTATTGTCCACCATGCCAAAAAGGGATGATGAAGACAGCGTCCCTGTTTAGAGTTTAAGGTTTTCACAAAACAAACAGGCCTGCTAAGTGAGATACCTAGCAGGCCTGTTTGTTTTTAAGAGTGCTTAAAAAATTAGCGTTTTTTCGCTTTGACTTTGGCCTTCTTTTTCTTGGCCGCCTTGGATTTTTTGGCGGTTTTCTTTTTGGTTTTCAGGGCGTCTTTCAGTTTGTAGCTTGGTTCCAAACCTTTGATCTTAGCATACTGTAGGCGTTGCCCCAGATGGTACTCAATGCGCTGTAGGTTTTCCAGGTCATGGCGCTCAACCAGGTTGACGGCAATGCCGACCTGTTGTGCGCGTCCGGTACGGCCAATACGGTGAATATAGACATCACCGCGGAATGGAATATCGTAGTTGATGACATGGGTGATATTGAGTAGGTCTAAACCGCGGGCAGCAACATCGGTCGCAACCAGTACTTTGATTTTGCCGCGTTTGAACTTCTGCATCTTTTCTAGACGAACCGCCTGAATAAAGTCGCCGTGCAGTACCTGAGCTGAGACATTGCGCGACTGCAACCACTCGGTGACCTCCATGGCACGCTCTTTTTTATTACAAAATACGATGGCGCTGCCACAGCTTGGATCCTTGAGAATGCTCTCTAGCAGAGCCTGTTTGTGGGCCTTGTCGTTAGCGAGATAAGCCAGCTGTTGAACCTGCTTGGACTGTTCATTCGGCGCTTCAATCTGCACCAGTGTCGGCTCTTCCAGAATGCTGTCGGCAAACTTCTGCACGCCACCACCGGATAGGGTGGCAGAGAACAGACCGGCCTGAAACTGGTCAGGAATCGCATCCAGCAGGGCGTTGACATCCTTGCCTTGCCCCATATCCAACATGCGATCGGCCTCGTCAATAATGACCATTTCGATGTCGGTCAGATCGAGTACACCTTCCGCCATCAGGTAGGTCAGGCGCCCCGGCGTACCGACCAGAATATCAAACGCCTTATCCAAGTTTTTAATCTGTTTACCTTGATCAAAACCACCGGTAATTACTACCGAGTCAAACTCGCAGAAGGTGCCGAGCTCTTTAATGACCTTGTGAATTTGGAAAGCCAATTCACGCGTCGGTGCCAGAAGCAGAATACGCGGCAGGTTCGGGCGGCGCGGTTCATCCAGCAGAAACTGCAGCATAGGCAGCACAAAGGCAGCGGTCTTACCGGTTCCGGTGGCGGCACCGGCGAGGACATCGTTGCGTTCCAGTAGCGCAGGGATGGCTGCTTGCTGCACCGGTGTGGGTTTGTGATAGTTTTGGTTGGCGATAGCGCTCAGTAGGACGTCGTCCAGATCAAAATCTTCAAAGGTCATGGGAGTCTCTGCATTTTTTAAACGTACTCAAATTCAGGCTAAGCCAGTTACGTTTAAGAATGAATAATTTTATAGCAGGGATTATACGTGCTCTTGTCGATTTTCATGCGACTTTGTTCGACAAAACTTTGCAGCAACTGATCCATGGCGCGCATGATTTCCGGGTCACCATGCAGTTCAAATGGGCCGTGTTTTTCAATTTCACGCACACCCTCTGCCTTGACATTACCGGCGACAATACCTGAGAACGCTTTGCGTAACTGACTAGCCAGCTCGTGAGGAGGTTGGTTTTTATGCAGGTCTAAATTAGCCATATTGACGTGTGATGGTATAAACGGTTTCTGCAGGTCCAGTTCAATGAATAGACGCCAGTTGTAGTAGTAGGCATCACTGCTCTGCCGGCGATCTTCACGCACCGTTTTCATCGCCTGTTTCATCTCATAGGCGACCTGTTCGGGCTCGTTAACCATAATATTAAGTTTATCCGTTGCCTGCTTGCCAAGCGTGGTGTCAATAAAGTGATGGATACTTTCAAAGTATTCGCGGCTACTCTCTGGGCCGGTTAGAAAAACTGGTAGCGGCATATCATCATTCTCCGGGTGCAGTGCCACGGCAAGCAGATACAGAATCTCCTCCATGGTTCCTGGGCCGCCGGGAAAGATGACAATACCATGACCTATGCGCACAAAGGCCTCCAGACGTTTTTCAATATCGGGAAAGATACACAGTTCATTGACGATCGCATTTGGCGCTTCTGCGGCAATAATGCTCGGTTCGCTAATACCGATATAACGTCCATCGGTATAACGCTGCTTACCATGTCCAAGTACTGCGCCTTTCATTGGGCCTTTCATGGCACCCGGTCCGCAACCGGTGCAGATATCCATGTTGCGCAGGCCGAGTTCATAACCTAGATGTTTGGCATACTGATACTCATGCAGTGGAATGGAGTGTCCGCCCCAGCAGACGACCACATTCGGCAGGGTGTCAGTATGCATCAGACCCGCATTACGTGCGATATGAAAGATGGCATTGGTGATACCGTGGCTGCGCTGTAAATTATATTGACCTGACTCCAGAATTTCATTGCGCGCGTACACCAGATCACGCAGTACGGCATAGAGGTGTTGTTTAATCCCGACAATCATTTCACCATCAACAAAGGCCTGTTGAGGTGGGTTCTGCAGAATAATCTGTACTCCACGGCCTTTGTTGGAGACCTGAATGTCAAAATCCCGATGGTTGCGAAGCAGGTCGGTGCCGGTGTCACCACGATTCCCGGTACTGAGTACCGCCAAGGCACACTGACGCAGTGCATCATTTAAACCGCCTGCGCTGGTGTCGCATAATAGCGAAGCTTCTTGATAAGAGAGAATCTGCAGAGAGCCTTCAGGACGAATTATGACTTTTTGAATTTCTGGGTTCATGGTAGGGTACTCTTTAATCTAACTTTCACTCGACAGAGGTCTATTATGAGCACAAAAGTGCCCTATGAGGAAGGCTTTTTAATTATTTTGCTGCTATTGGCGGTGTTTGGTCTGCTGTGGTTGTTCTCGCCATTTTTGGAGGCGCTGTTTTTTGCCTTGATTTTGGCCACGGCCAGTTATGCTTTCTATCAGAAGATGCTGCTCTACTTCAAGGGCTCGGAAACCAAAGCGGCCTCAGCCATGAGTTTGCTGGTATTTATTGGGGTTATTGCGCCGGTGACCTATCTATTGGTTGAGGTCAGCCTGCAGGTGGGGAATCTGTACGGCTCGGCTCAAGCGTGGATCAGCCAGCAGAATGCCGAGAGTCTGGTGTCCCTAAACCAGACGGTGTTAAGTTATCTGCCAATCAGCGAAGCTGCTCAAACCAGTGCGCTGGAACAGCTGAGAAGTCACTCTGAGAAAATTATCGCCTTTGCACAGCAGGTTACTCTGTTCTTGTTGCAGGGCATTGTCGGCAGTACCTCTTCGTTTGTCACCTTTTTAGGTCTGTCGGTGTTTGCGCTGTTCTTTTTCTACCGTGACGGTCACCATATCGCCAAACATATTAAGGTTCTGTCTCCGTTGGAGAACTACTATGATCAGATGATTATGGACCGCTTTGCCAGCCTGTCGACGGTATTGACGCTGTCGGTGGTGGGCATTGCGATTATGCAGGGCTTGTCGTTTGCCATTGTCGCCTGGTTATTAGGACTGCCAGGCCTGTTTATCGGGATGGCAGTTGCCGTGGCCTCTTTTATTCCTGTGGTCGGTGCCGCTCTGGTATGGATTCCGGTGGTGATTTTTTCTTTGGTTAATGGTGACTACCTCACTGCGGCGGTGATCGCCTTTTGGGGGGTGGTGGTGACCGGTTTCTTTATCGACAATATAATGCGCCCGATTATGATTAATAAGATGACGCAGGCCTTAGGCCAGGCGGGAGAGGGTTTGGCAGTCGCTAACCATACCTTGATTACCGTGCTGTCTACCTTTGCCGGTTTGATCCATTTTGGAGTGATCGGTCTATTTTTTGGACCGGTGATCGCGGCGATGGCCATTACCATTTTTGATGTCTATGAGCATAAACATTCTAATTTGTTGGATAGAACATAGTAATAATCCCGTATTAAAATTAGTGCTATGATTTTTAAATGAGTTCTATCAAAGGGGGCAGTCTCATGAAAAAAGCAGTTCTATTGGCACTCTCGTCACTGTTGGCGATCAATGCAGCGCCGGCTTTGGCTACGCAGTTACCAGCGGTGACCATCTCTGAAAAAATGCCAGATGATCCCTATATTGCCGGTTTTAAAGCCTATGCAAAAGAGATCGGTGCGCATAATGTGAATATGGAAGATGCCGCTCAGAGTTATGCCCAGGATGTGATCAAAACTCAGCGAAAAGCCGGTTATATCGGTAAGGCGCTGCCTATCCCTCAGGCGGTAGAGGTCACCGATGGCGTTTATACCGTAGTTGGCAGCATGATCTGGCACAACCCCTCCAACTATGGTTTAAACAATAACCTCTCCTTTATTGTGTTTGAAGATGGCGTGTTTGTGTTTAATGCGGGCGCCAATCCGGCGTTAGCCTACACCTTGCACCAGCAGATCAAACAGGTGACTAATAAACCGGTGAAGTGGTTGGCGGTGGAAAACAATCAGGGACACGCCTATTTAGGGGCGAGTTACTGGGTGGATGTGGGGGTGAAGAAGCTCTACTCCAGCACACTGGCCAATCAGCAGTTTAATAGTGCGTTTTCTTCAATTAAACAGGAGTGGAGCAATCGTGTCGGTAAATCGATCACCGTTGGTGCGCGTAATGTTGCCGATAAGTTCACGACTTTCGATGACGAACTCACTATTGATGTCGGCGGCGGCGAACAGGTGGTGTTAAAAGACTTTGGTCCGGGGCATACTCCTGCTTCCACCAGTGTCTATATTCCGTCGCGTAAGGTGATCTTAACCGGGGACCTGGGCTTTAATGAACGCATGCCGATGTTTTTCTCCTACACCGACTCTTTTGCCTGGAAGGCCTCCTATAAAGCGATGTTAGAGCAGATTCCAATGGATACTTTGGTGGTGCCTGGACATGGTACGGCCACCGATATGGAGACCGCCAAGCGTCAGATGTATGACTATTTGGTGTATATGCATCAAGCGGTACAAAAAGTAGTTGATTCCGATGGTAATCAAACCGATGCTGAAAAAGTCGATCAATCGATGTACAAGGATCGTCCGGTATTTGATCAGGCGGCGAAGAGTAATGCGCGGCATATCTACAGAGAGATCACCGGGGGCGACTTCTGATTTGGGG
>CAZNML010000051.1:7941-14248 GCA_964574275.1 uncultured Thiosulfatimonas sp.
AGTAATGCGCGGCATATCTACAGAGAGATCACCGGGGGCGACTTCTGATTTGGGGCTTATTTGAGCGATTTCTGCGTTGGTGACCGACTCATTTGCTGTTAGCAAACTTCGCCGTTCACCGCCTTGAACTCATCTCAAATAAGCCCCAAATCTGTGTATGTAGTTAGTGATTTCTGTATTGATGACAGACTCTTTTGGTGTGACTAAACTTCGTCAGTCACCGCCTTGAACTCATCTCAAATAAGAGCCAAATCTGAGTATGTAGTTTAGTGACTTCTGTATTGGTGACTCACTCATTTGGTTTTACCAAACTTCGTTAAGCTTTGCCTTGAATAGACTCAAAATAATCACCCAAATTTTTGCACATTATTTTGGTGGTGTCTGTATTGGAATCGCAGCTTGTTTAGCATAGCTAAACGTTGCTGCTTTCACCTTAAAATTAGAAATAAAAAAACCGATTTGGGCAGGCCTGCTCAAATCGGTTTTTTGTTTTCCGCTTGGAAAAAAATTCAGCTTACTTCATTGGATCCATCAGGTTTGGATCGTCAATGTAGCCGTTTTCAACGCCTTTGGTGACCACGGCAACGGCATCGTGCGGGTGCAGGCTCTCCAGGTGGTTAACACGTACCCAGAAGTCATTGTAAATATCACAACTGTCCAGCTTGGCCTGCAGACGGCGTGATGCGTCTTCGCAGAACATCAGGTTAGAGGCATTCAGACGCGCAAACTCCTGCTCATCTTCACGTTTAACCGTGGCCTGTACCGGAGTCTGCAGGGCGTCTTCAATGTGGTTAATCAGGTCAGAGATCTCCAAATGATCACTCTGCTTCACCTTCACTTTCACCTGTGCGTAAGAGCGCTGGCTATGTGGTGTAGCGTTGATGCCTTCCGGTGTGCCTAACCACTCGACCACGGTCTGGTAGTCCAGCTCTTGTCCTGAGAACTGTTTTTCAAACGCTTCCTGAATCAACTGGCGTGACAGTGCTGCCGAGCAAGGACAGGTTGAAGAGTAAGGCACTTCAATAGAGAGTTCACACTCAAAAGCGCCGTTACGTACTTCGCCACGCAGCGTGGTCGGGTAGTGCTTCCAGCCGCTGTTGTCACTTTTCAGCGAGCGGCGACGCTCATAGTAGTCAAACTTGAACTCCAGAAACGCGTTGGCGCTTAGGCCGGTGTGAGAGTCAATAAAGGCATCCAGAATCGCTTTAACACGGTTGGGTGTTAACGACTCTTGGGTTGCCATTTGATCCAGCAGCAGATATAAGCGCGACATGTGAATGCCTTTGCTCATCGGGTCGTCCAGGCTGACGTAAGCCTGTGCTTGTGAGGACAGACGGACTTCGGCATCAGAGCCATCTGCTTGCGCTTGTTTTACTAGAATAGGGAGTTCAATACCACTCATTCCTACCCAGTTAAGTTTACCTTGTGGGCCATGATGTGGTTGGCACGCGATATCGGGCATGTGCTTGGTCATGCAATTTCCTTCGGCTTTGAGTGTGTTTTACGCTGTGTTTTAGAGAGACGTAAAAACAGAAATTAAAATAGACCGCAAATTCTACCAAATAATTGAGTTTAATGCTGGGTTAATATGCCAGCTTAGTGCTTGGATTTTAATGGATTGATGCAGTTAACTAATTGAATTTCAATGTCGTTCACTTTGTCTGGGTCCAGTTCAGCCTCTGGCTTAAACAGCAGCTCGAGTCGGTTATCCTGACGCCAGGCGATCTCCTCAAATTGAAGCTGGTAGTCACTCCAGTTAACCAGCTGCCACTCCCTGCCGGTTCTAAGCAGACCTTTGCCGCGGGTTAACAGAGGCAAAAGTTCGCTAAAAAAGGCTTTGAGTTTGACGCGATTGAATTGCAGTTCACTGCTCCATACCCAGCCTAAGGCAACCAGGTGTTGTTGCGGATTGGTGGACAGCTGGCAGGTTTGGTTCAGAGGCGTTTGGCTGTGGTAGTCGATGGTGTCCATCGCGGTCTGCTGTTGGTGCTCTTGAACACCGGAGAGCAGAATAAAGGGGGCAGGCCTGTTGGGTTTTAATAACTCAGCCAACTCAACTTCACCAAACTGGCTGTGGATAACCTGTGGTTTACTGGGATAGAGTGCATTTAAGATCGCCTCAGCACTGTCCTGTTCCGTTGCCGAACTCTGATCACTCTTGTTCAACATTACGATATCCGACAGCGTGACCAGATCACGCATTACCGCCGACCTTTTCCAGCGCTGCTCGGTTAACTGTTGAGGGGTGATTACGCAGACGATGGCTTGCAGAGCCAACGGCTGTTTGAATTGGGTCTGTTTGAGGGTGTCGATAATTCTGGCTGGATGCCCCATGCCGGTGGGCTCAATAAACAGGCGATCCAGCGGCTGGCTCAGCAATTGGTTAATGGCCTCGATCAGGCCGAATTGCGCCGTGCAGCAGACGCAGCCGCCGGAGACCTGGCTCAGTTGCAGCTGCTCGGAGGCTTGCGGTTGCAGACTGGCATGATCAATATCAATATCACCAAACTCATTGATCAAAATACCCCAGCGCTCATGCTCGGGTTTTTGCGCGATCAACTGTTTGAGAGTGGTGGTTTTGCCACTACCCAGCAAGCCGGTAATCAAATGGACAGGAAGTGCGCTACTCGACATCTAATGGCGTGACTTATTTAAAGAAGATCAGATCTTCACCCTCTAGCAGCTCGTCGACCAGACGCTCTTTATCCAGCTCAATGCCGATACGCTCAGCCACAATCTGCGCATCACGGTAGGCGTTACCTAAACAGGTCGTAGCACCAGGAGAAGGGGTCATATTAAAGATTAGGTTCTCATTTTCAGGCACAATGCTGGCTTCACCCAGTTTCAGTTTCATCTCGGTTTTATCGATGACCTGTGGACGCAGCCCGCCGATACCTGAAGCGTACTCCAGATCTTCCGGCTTCAGGCTTGGAATGATTTTTTGGGCGTCTTTGGCAAACAGCTTTTGACGCAGTTTTGGAATCTCAAAGGCGAAGTTGCGGAAGATGTAATTACGGATGGTGCTGTCTTTCATCAGGTCCCAGAAGACTCGAATCACCTTAAAGTCCAGCTTTAAGCTCTTCCAGAAGTCCCAATAGGTACCACCGGTGTAACGTTCCAGTTTCGGCAGTACTAACGCCGTTGGTCCCAAACGGGTTTTATCCATCTCTACCAGGTCCGGATCACCGTGCAGTGCGGCAAACGGCAGTTTGTCATTCTGCATGGTATAGACCTTACCGTTGAGCATTTTAGGCACATAGTAGAAGCTACCAGCCATCGGCAGAATCGACATGTCCAGACCGTGGCCCAACTGGTTGGCCAGCATCAAGCTGTGGGCACCGGCCGAAACCACCACAAAGTTGGCGAGGAAAGTGCCCTGTGGTGTCACCAGTTCATAGTGGTCGTCAAATTTGGTGATCTTTTCAACCTGTGTGTCCAGCGAAACATTGATCTCGGTATTGCTATTGCGGGCACTGTTAATAAAGGACTTGGCCAGATTACCGTAGTTAACCGCCGAATACTCGTCGGTACAGCCGGAAGCCATAATCTTTTCCGGGCGTGGTTTGCCGTCAATTAAAGCGACATTCGGCTCGACTTCCGCGATACGCTCTGCATCCCACAGCTCCATATAGGGAAAAGCTTCGGCAAAGTCTGCATGGCGTTTTTCCAGGCGTTCGCACTCATCTTCACCCACAGCCAAGATCATTTTTGGAAATTTATAGAGGAAGTCGTTCTTCTCTTGCTGAGCGGCATAGTGCACCAGCATATTGGCCTGACGCTTGACCACCACCGCTTTTTCCAGGGTGTAGTTGGTTTCGATATCTCCGCAGTGCAGTGTTTGACTGTTGCTGCGAGCGTTTGAGTTGAGCGGCGCTAGCGAACCGTACTTTTCAAGTACAGCAATGGATTTGATATTGCTGTATTTAGACAAAACGTACGTCAAGGCGCTTCCTGAAATTCCACCACCAACAATGACGACATCAAACACTCGATTTTTCATGCAAATAAAACTCTGTTTACGCGGCTAAAAACCACGTATTTAAAATGGGATAAAGGTTATTAAGTGCCTATTATATAAAATTTTTTAATCGGTTTTAAGTTTAACTGATGCAGGGTGGAAGTAGTGCGTAATGACTACTGCTAAAGAGAAGGAGGCCGATGTCGTTTATTAAGTTTCGAGTTAAATCTGGCAGCTGCGCGGCTCGGCAGCATAAATTTTCAGACGTTGCAGGTCGTTACTGCTCTGTTCGTTTTGCAGAAGCTGCTGCTGCAGATAGTCCAGGTTCAGTAGCTGCAGTGCATCCTGTTGCAGGGCGTAGTGCATCCAGGTGCCTTCGCGCCAGGCGTGAACTAAGCCGGCATTTTTCAGATAGGCCAGATGTCGAGAGACGGTGCTTTGGCTGATATCGAGCACGCTCACCAAGTCGCAGACACACAGAGAGGGTTCATTAATCAGCAGATTGATAATGCGTAAACGTACCGGTTCCGCTAAAGCTTTAAAGGTTTGAGTGAGCTGTTCCAATCTGTGTTTCCTATTGCATAACGCTGGCAAATCAACTTAAGGCTTTCAGTATGAGCCTGTTTTTTAAATCATAGCACTGTCGAGCAGCGTCTGGCTCTATTTTTGGATATTAATATTGATATATCCGTTTATGCGGATATAATGATTTTGAGTTTACTATTTATTGAGGATGAATTATGCAGGCGTTACGTTGGTTATTAATTGGTTGTTCGCTGTTGTTGTGGGGCCACAGCGCATCGGCAATGAGTTTTGAATTTAAGAAAGTCACCGATCAGGTTTACGCCTATATTGGGCCCTTAACCAACCGTACGCCGGAAAACCTGGGGCTGAATAATAATATCGGTCTGATTGTCACCAAAGAGGGGGCGGTGTTGATCGACTCCGGTGCGGGTAACCCATCGGCACAGGCCTTGGAAAAGGCGGTCAAAAAAGTCACCGATTTGCCGATTATTGCCGTGATTAACAGCGGTAGCCAGGATCACCGCTGGCTCGGAAATGGCTACTTTAAAGACAGAGGCGCCAAGATCTATGCGTTGCAGCATACGGTGAACACCCAGCAGGATATGGGAGCCGGTCTGGTTGAGAAGATGAGCAAAGTGTCATCTATCTTTGCGGATACCAAGCCGACTGTATCCGCCAGCCCTTTTGCTGGCGACAGTGCCGAGTTCAGTATTGGTGGCGTTGCCTTTGAGTTGAAGTATTTTGGCGATGCCCACTTTCCCGGGGATGCGGTGGTCTGGCTGCCACAACAGCAGGTGCTGTTCTCGGGTGACCTGATCTATGTGGATCGTATGTTAGGGGTGCACCCTTTTTCCAAGGTGCAGTCGTGGCAGAAAGCCTTTCATTCAGCGGCGAAAATACCGGCTAAATATATTGTACCGGGACATGGTCAGCTATCGGATTGGGCGCTGGCTAAACAGGATACCGGTAATTATCTGGATAAGATCGTTGAGGTGATGCAATTAGCGACCGAAGATATGTTGGGGGTTGATGACGTGGTCTCTGCAAACAAAGACTGGCCGGAGTTTAAACATTTAGAGCACTATAACTCCTGGCATAAGACCATTTTGAACCGCAGTTACCTGCAGTTTGAAGAGTCAATGTAAGGCTGGATTGTGTTTGAGCAGTTTGCAGATTGGGTGGTCTATGATGGCTTAGGTCTAACGGCCAGCACACAACTGGGTGCGGCACTGCACTTCTTTGTCATGGATGTGGTGAAGATCTTTGTCTTGCTGGTGGTCATTATCTATCTAATGGGTCTGCTACGAGCCTATATCTCTACTGAGCGGCTGCGGGATATCGTGGCGGGCAAACCTAAATGGTTAAGCCGTTCGCTGGCGATCAGTCTCGGCGGCGTCACGCCGTTTTGCTCCTGCTCCTCCGTGCCGCTGTTTATTGGTTTTGTCGAAGCACGGATTCCTTTGGGAATTACCTTTGCCTTTCTGATTGCCAGTCCGATGATCAATGAGGTGGCGGTGGTGCTGCTGATTACCATTCTGGGCTGGGAGGTGGCACTGCTGTATGTCTTGGCTGGAGTGGTGGTCGCCTATATCGGTTCGATGGTGATGGAGTGGTTCAGACCGGAGCGCTGGGTTGAGTCCTATGTGTGGGATATTAAAACCCGGCAAGGCGTGCAACCTGTCAGCGAATCCAGTGCGAACTCTTTGAGTGCCCGTCATGACTTTGCCAGCAATGAGGTCAAGGTCATTGTCAAACGTATCTGGTTGTGGATATTGATCGGTGTCGGTGTCGGTGCGTTGTTTCATGGATATGTACCAGAGAAGT
>CAZNML010000052.1:0-14236 GCA_964574275.1 uncultured Thiosulfatimonas sp.
CCTCAATTCGCTGGGTGTTAGAAGCGGCTTTAGAAGAGAAATCCTATGATATTCAGGTGTTTGATTCTCCGCTATTGGCACTGAAAGCCTTTGATGATAATCCGCCAACGGTCATTGTCAGTGATGTGCGTATGCCGGATATGGATGGTCTGACCTTTATGGAAGCCATTCATGAGTTGGATAAGAGTATTCCGGTCATTATTATGACGGCGCATGCCGATTTAGATACGGCCGTGAAGTCCTTTCAAAGTCAGGCGTTTGAATACCTGCCAAAGCCGTTTGATATTGATGAAGCGATCGGCATTGTTGACCGTGCCGTTAAGCGTAAGTTATCGGGTGGTGGCAAGAAAACACGTCGTAGAAAAACGCAAGAGAAGCAGCCGCTGAATATTATTGGTGCGGCGCCGGCGATGCAGGAGGTATTCCGTATTCTAGGACGCGTCTCTCAGCTTGATGTGACGGTATTGATCAACGGTGAAACCGGTACCGGTAAGGAGCTGGTTGCGCAGGCTCTACATGAGTTGAGTCCCCGTTCAGATGGTCCGTTTGTCGCATTGAACACCGCTGCCATTCCGCGTGAACTATTGGAGTCGGAGCTGTTTGGGCATGAGAAAGGCTCTTTCACTGGCGCGCATTCACAGCGAGTGGGGCGTTTTGAACAGGCGAATGGCGGTACCCTGTTTCTGGATGAGATCGGTGATATGCCGGTGGATCTGCAAACACGTCTACTGCGTGTGTTGAATGATGGCAGTTTCTTCCGTGTGGGCGGGAAAAACGCCATTAAAACCGATGTGCGTATTGTGGCGGCCACTCACCAGAATATGGAGCAGATGGTGCGTGACGGTCTGTTCCGTGAAGATTTGCTCTATCGCCTGAATATTATTCGCATTAAAGTCCCGGCTTTAAGAGAGCGCCGAGAAGATGTGCCACTGCTATTGCGTTTTTATCTGGATAAAGAGTCTAAAGCGCTTGGTTTGGAAGAGAAGCAGCTCAGTAAAGAGGTGGAAAAGTTCTTATCGCAGTTGCCTTGGCCGGGGAATGTGCGCCAGTTGAGAAGTTTGTGTACCTGGCTGACAATTATGGCACCCGATAAGACGGTCTATATGGAAGATCTGCCGTTAGAGCTGCGTAATCCGGCGGAACGTTCTGATAGTGAAACTGCAGATAACGACTGGGAAACGCCACTGCGCATGTGGGCAGCGGAGTTTCTGCAAGCGGGCCGTGAGGGGCTGCATACCGTGGCCGAGCCTATGTTTGAACGGGTGTTGATCGAAGAGACCTTAAGAGCCAGTCATAACCACCGTCAGAAGTCTGCTAAGTTACTCGGTTGGGGGCGCAATACCTTAACCCGTAAGACGCAAGCATTAGGCATGGATGAGTAACGCAGGTCAATAGGGGTAAAGGCTTTTGATTTGGGAGTACTGGCAGTATCTGACCACCGCTGTTAGTCCAGCAGTCAGAAAGATGGGGTATCTGCATGAAGCGATCGCTATGGCCGCTCGTGCCAAGCGCTGTCAGCAGCAGTGGGGTGAACACTATCAAAATTGTCAAATCAGCATTCAACAGGCGGTTGAGCAGTGTGAGGAGTTTGATTCGGTGTTAATTTTTGGTGCCGGCTCTCTAAACGATGTTCCTTTGGAATTACTGTCTAAGCGCTTTAAAAAAGTGTTGCTGGTTGATCTGCTCTTTCTGCAGGCCGCTCGCGACAAAGTCAAACCTTATGCCAATATTCAGCTCATTGAACACGATGTGACCGAGAGTATCGACGCTTTCTTTAGCGGCAGTTCTCAATGCTCCGTACCACAGTGCTGGCTGGATGAACCTCAAATTAGTCTGGTGGTATCGCTTAACCTGATTACTCAGCTGCCGCTGTTACCGGCCAAGTGGTTGATGAGAAATTTCCAGCAATCTGAACAGACAGTAGACCTGCTCAGTAAACAACTGATTCAGCAGCATCTGGATTATCTGCAGCAGTTTTGCGGGGTAAAGTGTTTGATTGCTGATCGTTGGGATACGGAGTCTGATTCTGCCGGTAATATCGTTGATGAATTTGATCCTTGGTGGGATATCCCACAACCCCCAGTTGTTAAACAGTGGAGCTGGGAGCTGGTTCCACTGAAAGAGAGCAACACCCATTTGGCTCAAAAAAATCGGGTTGGTGTCTCTTTTATCTAAATTGGACAGGCCTGAGCAGCTTGGTTTTTTATAGTGCTTTTTACGCAGTGGATGGCGTATTTAGCCATTTTCGTCTCTATTTTTGGTTTAATATTGAGTTATTGATGATATTTGACTGTTTGCATCTTAACTTAACGGCTTTTTGTTAAAAACAATATGCAATGATCTTAGAAGGTATGAAATCAGTATGAACAGAGCTACCGTTGCGACACCTTTTACTCTCATTCACTATCTGTTAGCGATCCTTGTTTTATGGATTGCATCGATTTCAGTCAATCAAGTTGAGGCTGAAGTCAACAAGCCTCAAAAAGTCTCCATTGCTTATAATGTGGGCAATCCGCCTTTGAAATTTCAAAATGATGCTGGCGAAGCGGATGGTATTCTGATTGATTTGTGGCGTATCTGGAGTGAGAAGACCGGAATTGAGGTCGAGTTTAAAGAGGCTCTATTTGCCGATACCCTGAATATGGTTAAAAACGGCGATGCTGATATTCACGGTGGCCTGTTTTTTACCGAACAGCGTGATCAGTTTTTGGACTATTCGGATCCGATTATTGATATCCGTTACCACATCTTTCATCACAAGAACATTCAGCCACTAAAGAAACTCTCCTCTCTGATGCCTTACCGCATCGGGGTGCCTAAAGGCTTTACAGAAAGCTTTGTCAGAGAGAAGTTACCCGGTGCGGCCTTGGTAGTTTATGATAACTTTCCAGCACTCTATGATGCCGCAACCAGCGGTGAGATCAATGTCTTTATCTCACCTAATCTAAACTTTGAATACTATCTGAGTAAGCAGAATCTTGCTAACGATTTTCGTTATGATCCCGCTTCTGCTGTCTATGAGAAACACTATTATGGTGCGGTTGCTGAAGGTCGCCAGGCTCTGCTTGCTCAGGTAAAAGCCGGATTTGAACAAATATCCCAGGCCGATCGTATTGCCTTGGAGAAAAGGTGGTTACTTTCAGACTCCACTATCACCGTGGATGATAAAGCCACGTATATTATTGCCGCAGACAGTGACTACGCGCCTTTCACTATGCTCAATGACCAAGGTCAGCCAGCCGGATTCCTGGTTGACTTTTGGCGCCTCTGGGCTGAAAAACAGGGGGTGGAAGTTAAGTTTCTGTTTGATAATTGGGTCGGCAGCATTCGCTCAGTTGAAGAGGGCTTGGCGGACTTTCACTCTGGTTACGAGAGCGATGACCCATGGGCGATTCGCAGTCTGCCGTTCTATCGTCTGCAAACCGCACTTTTCCTGCCGGCGGACTCCTCAATTGACTCTGTCAAGGCTTTAGCCGGTAAAGTTGTCGGCAGTATTGATCCTTTCTATGGGCGACAACTGCAGGACAAGTTTCCGTTTATCAAAGTTCAGCTGGTGGATGATTTTGAACAGCTGTTTCAGCTGTTGAGTGCCGGGCAGATTGATGCCTTTATTGATGATCGTCACGCTATCGATGCTCTGCTGCGCCGTCAAGGACGCATAAGTGATTTTAAATCGATTGCCGGGTTTAATTTTCCTTCTAATATCTCAGCGGTAACCCATCAATCCAGAACTGAGTTGCTGCCGGTGATCAATCAGGGCTTGGGAAAAATCCAGCGGCAGGAGATGATTGATCTTGAAAAAATCTGGTTTAAAAATTTGCAGCAGCATGGCGCTCTGTTCCAGCGCAGTCAACTGAATTTGACCGCCAAAGAGGAGCTTTGGCTGGAGCAGCACCCAAGCATTTCAGTGGCCTTCGATGGCACTTACAGCCCCTATAGTTTTAAGACCGATAGCGGTGATTTTCAGGGGGTTGCGGTTGATTTAACCAATGTACTGGCGCAGATGATTGGCATTGAGATTGAAGTGCACCCGGAAGGCAAGTGGAAAAACCTCTATCAGGACGCCTTGGAGAAAAAGGTCGACGTGATCGCCACTCTGGTGAAACGTAAAG
Source organism: uncultured Thiosulfatimonas sp. (assembly GCA_964574275.1). GTDB lineage: Bacteria > Pseudomonadota > Gammaproteobacteria > Thiomicrospirales > Thiomicrospiraceae > Thiomicrorhabdus. Next base: position 4,113 of record CAZNML010000052.1, read on the forward strand.
AACGTTTGCCGTTTTTTGAGTTCACTCGTCCATTTGTCTCATTAGATAAATATGTGATTACGCGTGATGACGGGCCTAGAATCAATAAAAAAAGTGAGTTGGCTAACTATAAAGCGGCGCTGGTTGAAGGCTACTCCATTACGCGACTGTTTCATGAACAGTTCCCCAATGCGGATTATCTCTATGTAGAGAGTCCTTCGGCGGCTTTGCAGGCGGTGTCGAATGGCCAGGCCGATACTGCAATTATCAGTTATGGTGTTGGTGAAGGGATTATCTCCCAGTATGGGCTGAAGAACCTCCGTTATCGAGCGGCCTTTTCTCAGGGAGAATCTCAGAACCGTTTTGGTGTGCGTAAGGACTGGCCTGAGCTAGCCTCAATTCTGGATAAGGCTCTGGCGCAAGTGAGCGATGAAGAGCGTCGAGCGCTGTTTGAAACCTGGACCACACCAAAAGCGGCAGAAAAAGAGATGGTCAAGGTGCTGGATGCGCAGATGGAGTGGAGCGCAGAGGAGCTACAATGGTTGAGTGAACACCCTCAGATTACTGTCGGGGTGATGGATGCCTGGCCACCGATGGATTATGTGGATAGCAGTGGCGATGCCGTTGGTATCGGAGTTGACTTCCTCAAGGCGATTAATCTACGCATCGGCGGCCGACTGGAAATTGTACCGGGTAGCTGGACCGAGATCTATAACGCGGTAAAAGAGGGGCGCATGGACGCACTGACGGGCATTACCCCACGGCCTGATCGTCAAGCTCATTTCAACTTTACTGAACCCTATGTTTCAGTTCCGCATGTGATTATCGCCAGGCCTGGTGAAAACTTTACATCGATTGCCAGTTTGGCAGATAAAACCGTGGCTATTGAATCCGGCTTTTTCATTGAAAAGGTATTGGAGGAGAAGTATCCGGATGTTGATATCGAGAGTTATGAGTCAACCAGCGATGCGCTGCATGCGGTTTCCAATGGAGAGGCGGATGCCTATATCGGTAATCGTGCCGTGGCCATGTACCTGATACAGCAGGAGTTAATGCCGAACCTCTCTGTTTATGGAAAAATCTATGAGACCTCATCCATTAATGCCATTGGTGTGCGTAAAGATTGGCCGATTTTGCAGTCAATCTTTCAAAAAGCACTGAATAGTATTAGCGAAGAGGAGCGCTCTCAAATTCTGGGTGACTGGATTGGCGTACAGCGCAAAGATTTGGAGTTGACCCAAGAGGAGGCTTTTTGGGTGATTAACAACCCGGTGGTTAAAGTGGGCTCCGATATTGCATGGGCACCGATCGAATACCTGAATGAAGCAGGTGAGTTTAGCGGAATTACCAAAGAGCTGTTAGGTTTGATTTCTGAAGTTTCCGGATTGCAGTTTAAGCAGATGAAATATCCGAGCTGGTCGGAGACGCTGGCGGCCGCCAAGCGGGGTGATATACAGATGCTATCGGCGGTTGACTATACGGCTGAACGTGCTGAGGACCTGAACTTTGGTCCTGCCTATATGAACCTGCCAGCCCTGATGTTTACCGAGGATAGTAAACCTTTGCTGGCGGATATGAGTGACCTGCTTGGTAAGCGTGTGGTGACGGTAAGGGATTACTCAATCAGCGAGCTGATTCAGACCGACTTCCCTGATATCAGTCTGATTGAGGTGAATTCGGTAGCGGAAGGGGTCAGAATGGTGTCATTGGGGCATGCCGATGTCTTTATTGATGCGTTATTACCCACCAGCCATATTATTCGCCAGCACGGTTATACCAATATCAAGGTCGCAGGCGAGACCCCTTATAAGTATCATCTTGCTATGGCGACTTATAAGTCGCTAACGCCTCTACAGGGTATTTTGGATAAAGCGCTGGCCGCACTGCCGCCGACCGAACTCAATCGAATTTATAAGAAATGGGTCTCTGTTAAAGTTGAAAAAGAGGTGGAGTATCGTCTGCTTTGGCAAGTGGGGGCCGGCTTTATGCTGTTGTTAATACTACTCGTCTGGTGGTTGCGTTATCTGCAAAAACAACGTGCTCTGCTCACCGCAGCGAATGAGGCTGCAGCCAAAGCCAACCTGGCGTTGGTGGATGAAGTGGCACAACGTAAACAGGCTGAAGAGCTGGCTTCGGCCGCCGCGGCTGCCAAAGCGACTTTCCTGGCCAATATGAGTCATGAAATTCGTACACCGATGAACGCCATGCTCGGCATGCTCTATCTGGCGTTGAGAACTAAGCTCGACCCGGTGCAGTATAACTATCTGCAAAAAGCCGAGAATTCAGCAAAATCGCTGTTGGCGATTATCAATGATATTCTGGATATTTCCAAGATTGAAGCCGGCAAGGTCAAGCTTGAAAATGTTAACTTTACACTGGATGAAGTTATTCAACAGGTTGTGGATGTAGTCGGTTTAAGAGCGGAGCAGAAAGGCATTGAGCTGCTGGTGCATCGTGACTCTCAAGTTCCTAATCACTTGATTGGCGACCCCTTACGCCTGAATCAGATTTTGGTTAATTTAACCGGTAATGCCATTAAGTTTACTGAACAGGGAGAGGTGGCAATTTTAGTTGAGTGTGGTCAACAAGAGGGTAATAAGGCGACGATCCGTTTCTGTATTGAGGATAGCGGTATCGGTATGAGTGAACAGCAGCAAAAAGGCCTGTTTAAAGAGTTTACGCAAGCCGATCAAAGCACCACTCGCAAGTTTGGTGGTACCGGACTGGGCTTGGCCATCAGTAAGCAGCTAGCGAAATTGATGGGAGGAGAAGTCTGGATTGAGCGCTCCGAAGAGGGCAAAGGTTCGTTATTCTGCTTCACTATTGACGCCGTCATTGCTGCTGAGGCAGAGCAGGTTCATCGTCAGCTGCTTAAATCGATTCAAGGCAAGTTTGAAGACCTTAATATTCTGATTGTTGATGATAATGAGATGGCCAGAACCATTCTTAGACAGATGCTTAGAGGCTTTGGTTTTAAAACTACGGAGGTTTCGACCGGAGAGCAGGCGATTGCAGAGATCGAATCGCCGAATTTTGATGGAAGCTATGATGTGGTGTTAATGGACTGGAAAATGCCGGGTATGAATGGTGTTGAAGCAGCGCTTAATATTCATCAAGACCAACTGATTAAAAAGAAACCCAAAGTGATTATGGTCACGGCTTATGGGCGTGATGATGTTATGCAGGAGGCGAAAGAGGCCCAAATTGATGACTTTTTGATCAAGCCAGTCTCGCCTTCCTCACTGTTTGATTCGATTATGCAAGCCATTGGTGAGCAGCGTGTCTTCCATAAAGAGCCTCTTAAAAAAGGGCAAGAGGTGGATGGGGCCGTCGAAAAGATCCGTAATGCCAAAATTCTGCTGGTTGAAGATAATGAGATCAACCAGGAGTTTGCCATTGAACTATTGGCGAGTATGCACCTGCAAGTTGAGGTGGCCGCAAATGGTGAAGTGGCGGTGCAAAAGGTGCAAAAAAGCCATTATGATGCGGTATTGATGGATATTCAAATGCCGGTGCTGGATGGTTATGAAGCGACGCAGGCTATTCGTGATTTAGGCAGAGAGGATCAAAAATATGCCGAACTGCCGATTATCGCCATGACGGCACATGCCATGGCGGAAGATCGACAGAAAACGCTTGATGCAGGTATGAACGACTACGTCTCTAAACCGATTGATCCTCTATTATTGGCACAAGTGCTCAACAAGTGGATTAAAACCGATTCGATTGCGGAGGTTGAGTCGGAAGCGGAAGCTGAAATTGCTACAGCTACTAACGAGCAGCCAGCGCAGTTAGATCTGAGTCAATTCACCCATATTAATACGCAGAGTGGGATTAAACGTATAGGCGGTAATCAGGATGCCTATATTCGTATATTGAAGCGTTTTGCCAAAACCCATACAGAGGATTTGCAAAAAATTCAGGCGCAGCTTGATAAACATCAACTTTCAGTGGCTGAAAGTACCTGCCATGCCATCAAAGGGGTGGCCGGAAATATCGGTGCGGAAAAACTGTTTGAACTGTTGAGTAAGGTGGACAGCAAATTAAAACAGGAAACGCTGCCCTCTGAGACGATGATGATGATGCTTGAAAAAGAGTTTAACGATGTCATGCAGGAGATTCAGCAGTTACTGCCGAGCTCCGAAGAGGCCTCCATTCAAGCAGATAAAACGGTTGATATTGGGAGCTTAAACGGTGAATTGACGCTTTTAAAACAGCGTTCGCAGGATGATTTAGGAGCGGCGTCTTCTCGATTGGAGTCGATGCAAAACATGGTTGCTGCTACCCCTTACGCCAATGAGGTGGAGCAGATCATGGATGCTTATCATGCTTTTGAACTCGATCTCTGTGCGACTCTGGTTGAGCAATTGCAAACTAAACTAAGGCAACAAGCAGCAGAATTGGACGATGAATAATAGGAATAGAGAAACTTGAAAGAGAAAATACTCATAGTAGATGATCAAACTGAAAACCTGGAGTTTTTAATTGAGGTTTTAAAGGATGATTATTGTCTTCTGGCAGCCAAGGATGGCCAAAAAGCGATAGAGTTAGCGTTACAGAAACCACACCCGGACTTGATTTTACTGGATATTCTTATGCCAGATATGGATGGCTATCAGGTAATGAACCGTCTGCTGGAAAACCCTGAGACAGCGTCGATTCCAGTGGTGTTTGTAACAGCACTGGGTGAGGTTTCTGATGAGTATAGAGGTCTCGACATGGGGGCAATTGACTATGTTTCCAAGCCGGTTGTACCTGAGTTACTGAAGGCACGGGTACGTAACCACCTGGAACTCAAAAAGCACCGCGACCACCTGCAGCAGCTGGTAGAAGAGAAGTCGGAGCAGTATAAGCGCTCCAAAGAGGCGGTGATTCAGGCCATGGGGATGGTGGCTGAAGGGCGTGATCCGAATATGGGTAAACACATTGCCCGCACTAAATATATCGTCGAATTGATTGCCACTGAGATGGCACTGATGCCTCAGTATCAGGGCTGTCTGTCAATGGAGCAGGTTTGTCTCATGGCGATCTCGGCACCATTGCATGACCTGGGTAAAGTCGCCATACCGGATCGGATTCTACTTAAACCAGGCAAGCTGACATCGGAGGAGTTTACCGAGATGCAGGCGCATACCACGATTGGTGAAACGACCATTAGCAACTTGGAATCGGAATTTGCCGAGCTGGATATTCTAAAAACAGCGCGTGAAATTGCCGGCGGACATCATGAGAAGTGGGATGGCAGTGGTTACCCTCGTGGTTTGCAGGGTGAACAGATCCCTCTGTCGGCAAGAATTATGGCGGTAGCGGATGTTTATGACGCTTTAGTGAGTAAACGCCCTTATAAAGAGGGGCTTGCGCATGAGAAAGCGGTTGAGATGATTACGGCAGGTTCTGGAACGCACTTTGACCCTGGGGTGGTGCAGGCGTTTAAGCAGGTGGAAGCCGGATTAAATCAGATGTTTCAATCCTCTAGATTTGTGAATGAATAGTGGTGGAGTGGTCATGATGGGTAAGGTTAAAGTGAGTAGTAAGAGGTTGTAGTAATGGCAAAAGAAAAAGTTCTGCTAGTGGATGATATTGCTGAAAATTTACACTTTATGATTGAGATATTGAAGCACGACTACTCCTTACTGGCTGCCAAGGACGGAAAAAAAGCGATCGAGTTAGCTCAACAGGAACCGGTGCCGGATCTGATTCTACTGGATATTCTGATGCCGGAGATGGACGGTTACGATGTGATTTTGAAGTTGAAGTCTAACCCTAAAACCGCCAATATTCCGGTGATCTTTGTCACCGCACTTGGCGAGGTGGGCGATGAGGCCAAGGGTTTAGAGCTGGGGGCCATTGATTATGTGGTTAAGCCGGTGGTGCCGGAGCTGCTCAAGGCACGTGTCCGCAACCACTTAGAGCTTAAACGTTACCGCGACAGCCTGGAAGATCAGGTTAATCTGCGCACCAAACAGCTAAAACACTCTAAAGAGGCGGCCATTCAAGCGATGGGGATGGTGGCGGAGGGGCGAGACCCGGATATGGGAGGCCATATCATGCGCACTAAACTCTATGTGCGGCTATTAGCGGAAGCCTTGTCCAAACGGCCAGAGTATATGGCTGAGTTGACTCCTGCCAAGATTGATCAGATGTACCTTTCCGCTCCGTTGCATGATCTGGGTAAGGTGGCGATACCGGATCGAATTCTATTAAAACCCGGTAAATTAACCGAGGATGAGTTTGAACAGATGAAGCTGCACACCACCATCGGTGAGAAGACCATCCTTGAAGTTCAGTCCCAGTTTAAAGAGCTGGAGCTGTTGGATGTAGCAAGGCAGATTATAGGTGGGCATCATGAAAGGTGGGATGGCAGCGGTTATCCACGAGGCTTGATGGGCGAGCAGATTCCACTGGCGGGAAGAATCATGGCCATTGCAGATGTGTATGATGCATTGGTGAGTAAGCGACCTTATAAACCTGAATACTCTCATCAGAAAACAGTGGAGATGATTCAAGCAGAAAAGGGTCGGCATTTTGATCCGACTATGGTTGATGTGTTTTTAGAGATAGAGCAGCAGTTCAAACAGGTGGCAGAGTCTGAAAAACTATTGTTAACCGGTCTGGAGGATGAAGAGGTCCATGAACATCAACACGGTATTGAAAAGGACTAGTGTCGCGTTCTCTAAATTCTATTCGCTAAGCGTCTATGACGCAGTTAAGGTTGTGTGCCAGTACTGGATTTATAGAACAACGCTAAGCGATTGTAAAAGCCTATTTCAGCTGCGTCGAAACTACCAGCAGGCCTGTTCATTTTAATTGGCGCCGTTTTATTTTCAGGTTTTGAGGTGGTTAGTTAGCGATTAAATCGTCTGCTCCTTCTGCTCAAAAGCGCTATGATGGATCTTGATTTATGCGCTTTATCTCAATTTTTAGATTATTTCTGAGTGTTTTTTATGAAAAAGCCAGTGATTCAGCCAGATAACTCCACTATGCAACCACTCTCTGCAGAGCGTCTCTATCATGCTTGCGACCTGTCACCACTCGCTTTCACCACCACGTCAGATTTAGAGGTGCTGTCAGAGCATCTAGGCCAATCTCGCGCTATGGATGCGTTGAAATTTGGCATAGGTATGAAGCATGAAGGTTATAACCTCTATGTTTTAGGTTCAACAGGCCTGGGTAAAAACACCACGGTTAAAGAGCTGTTACAGGCAGAGGCCACACAGCTGGAAGCGCCTTGTGACTGGTGTTATGTCAATAATTTCGACAGTCCGCATAAACCCTTTGTATTGAAGCTCCCCCAGGGTCAGGGCCGGTCTCTGCAACAGGATATGGTGCAGTTTATTGAAGATCTGTTGGTGGCGATTCCGGCGGCCTTTGAGACCGATGAGTATCAGGCTGAGTTTCAATCGATCCGTGATGAGTTTGTCAGACGTGAAGACCGAGGTTTGGAGGAGATTGCAGCCAAAGCGGAGAGCAGTAATATTGCGATGGTCCGCACGCCCACCGGTTGGAATATTGGCCCGAAGAAAGACGGCAAAGCGCTGACTCCAGAAGAGTTCAAACAGCTGCCGGAGGAGGAGCAGCAAGCGATCGGTGTGTTAGTTGAAGAGATTCAAGATGAACTCAAGCATATGCTGCAACAGATTCCCGCCTGGCAGAAAGAGACCAGAGAGCACATCAAACAGCTGAATCGCGACGTCTCTGAAATGACGGTGACCCGTTATGCAGAAGATCTGGAAGCGCGTTATACCTCTTTGAGCGATGTGATCGATTATATTGAACGCGTCAAAGAGGACATTATCGAGAATGTCGGCCTCTTCAGAAAGCATGCGGAAGAGAAGGGCGAATTAAGCCATACCTCAACCAAACTGCCGCTCGAATTTATCGCTTATCAAGTCAATGTGCTGGTAGATAACAGTGCCACCCAGGGCGCGCCGGTTATTTTTGAGGATAACCCGAGTTACCAGAACCTGATTGGCCGGATTGAACACCAATCGCATTTTGGAACCCTGATCACCGACTTCTCTTTAATCAAGCCGGGGGCGTTGCATCAGGCCAACGGTGGTTATTTAGTACTGGACGCCCGTCAGGTTCTGACCTCCTATTACGCCTGGGAGGGGTTAAAACGCTGTTTGCGTGCACGCGAAATCAAGGTTGAGTCTCTGGAGCAGGTATTGAGTCTGGCCAGTACCACCTCGCTGCAGCCCGAAGCGATTCCGGTTGATGTTAAAGTGGTGTTGACCGGCAGTCGTCTGCTCTATTTCCTGCTGAAACAGTATGACCCTGAATTCAGTCTGCTGTTTAAGGTAGCAGCGGACTTTGCTGAAGATCTGGAGCGCGATGCACAGAGCATGGAACTCTATGCTCGTATGATCGCCACTTTGCAGCAACAGGAGCAGCTACGGCCTTTGACTAAGGCGGCGGTTGAACGGGTGATTGAACACAGCTCGCGCATGGCGCAGGATGGTGATAAAGTCTCGCTGCATATGGGGCATTTGGCCGACCTGTTGAAGGAGTCTGATTACTGGGCGCAACAGCGACAGCAAGAGGTTGTGTCGGTTGAGGATGTTCAGCAGGTGATCGACAGCCGCTGGACTCGTATGGGTCAGATCCGTGAACGTATGCAGGAAGCGGTAATGAAGGGCATCTATCTGATCAATACTTCCGGTGAAGAGGTTGGGCAGATTAATGGCCTTAGTGTCATTCAACTGGACGATTTTGCCTTTGGCCGCCCGTCGCGTATCACCGCCACGGCCCGTTTGGGTAAAGGCAAGGTGATCGATATCGAAAGAGAGGTCGAACTTGGCGGCGCGATCCACTCCAAAGGCGTACTGATTCTAGCCTCCTACCTGGCTTATCGTTATGCAAAAACTCAGCCGTTATCGCTCTCTGCCAGTCTGGTGTTTGAGCAGTCCTATGGACAGGTTGAGGGGGACAGTGCTTCGGCTGCAGAGTTGTGTGCGCTGTTATCGGCGATTGCAGACATTCCAATTAAACAGAGTTTTGCTGTCACCGGTTCCATTAATCAGCATGGTGAAATCCAAGCCATTGGTGGCGTGAATGAGAAGATTGAAGGCTTTTTTGATATTTGTGAACAACGCGGTCTAACTGGTGAGCAGGCAGTCATTATTCCGCAGAGCAACCTCAAGGATCTGATGCTTAAACAGGCGGTGGTGGATGCGGTTTTAGCGGGTCAATTTGCCGTCTATGCGGTAGAGCATATTGACCCGTTAATGTCGCTGTTGACCGGTGTGCAAGTGGGAGAGGCCGACAGTGAGGGCCACTATCCTGAAAACAGCCTGAATTACCTGCTGCAGAGTAAAATTCAACAGTTTACCGAGCTGCACGAGCAGTTTGAAGCGGCCGACAAAGACGGCAAGCAGAGTGATCAATAACGCAGCTTACTCGACTTCAGCGACGGCAACCACATAGTTTTTTCCATAGACCTTGGCGCATTTAGGGCAGGTCGTGTAGAAAAAGTAAACTTTTTTAGTGGTTCTGCCTTGAGAGGCAACCCACTGTTGCATCTGTTGCTCCCACTGAGGTGCGTTTTTATAAGGCCCTTCAAATACCTTGGTCAGATAGTCCCCGGACAGTCTGACCATCTCCTGACCCTCTACCTGTTTGCTGACCGAAAAGTAGTGTTCGCCTCGCCATGGGGATGGGTCATAAGAGAGCACAATCAGGTCGTTTTCATCCAGCGCACCGGCATCCTCGATCGCTTTAAAGGTGCGCGGGTACACAGCCCCCATATTCAATGGGATATGAAACAGGGCGAGGGTTTTGGCTTTGACAAACAGTTTGTCTTTGAAGTGCAGTTGTGCGCCATCCCAGCCTTCGGGCTTGAAACGTGGACAGCAGTGAGTTGGATTGTCACTCATATCATAGTGCGGTAAGGCGTTGATCTCCATAATGAAATCTCCTTATGACTGATGGGTAACTTTCATTGTACAACGATAAAACTGATTTGGAAAGGGGGAGGGGACAAGCACAGTTTTGGGGATGGTTGACAGGCTTAGCAAAAGACAGTTATAACCAGCTATAAAAAAACCGCTAAAAAGCGGCTTTTTTCAAGGGAAGGGGGCGAGAGTTATAGCGCTTCTTCACCGGTTTCACCCGTACGGATACGTACCGTCTGTTCGATATTGGTA
>CAZNML010000053.1:0-14138 GCA_964574275.1 uncultured Thiosulfatimonas sp.
TTTTTTCTTCTTATTCTTTTGATTCTACCCAGGCCTGCACAGAGGCCAGAGCTTCTTCGAGTTTACTTGGATCTTTACCACCGGCCATCGCCATATCTGGACGACCGCCACCTTTACCACCGACCTGTTGCGCCACGTGGTTAACCAGTTCACCGGCTTTAAAACGGTTGGTCGCTGATTTACTGACACCGGCCGCCACCGTGACTTTCTGGCCATCAACTGCAGCTAATACCAGTACAGCAGGTTCCAGCTTGTCTTTTAGCTTATCCATGGTTTCACGTAGCGTATTGCCGTCTGCGCCTTCCATTTTCGCCGCCAGCACCTTAACGCCATTGACTTCAACAGCCTGTGATGCCAGATCATCACCCTGTGATGAAGCCAGCTTGCCTTGCAGCTGTTTAAGCTCTTTTTCAAGCGCTTTATAGTCCGCCATCACCTGTGTGATTTTGCTGGAAACCTGATTCTTATCTGACTTGATCGCATCGGCCACATCCAACAGCGCATCTTCGTCCGCGTGGATCGCTTCCCAAGCCGCATCACCGGTAATCGCTTCAATACGACGTACACCTGATGCAATACCACTCTCGGAAGCGATACGGAATGGACCGATATCACCGGCCGAGTTGACGTGTGTTCCACCACACAGTTCGACCGAGAACTCACCCATATCAACCACGCGCACCACGTCACCGTACTTCTCACCAAACAGCGCCATCGCGCCTTTCTCTTTGGCCGACTCAATGTCCATCTCATTCATGCCAACCGTGGCATTATGCATAATTTTCTGGTTAACCAGCTTCTCAATATCACGCAGCTGCTGTGCAGAGATCGGTTCAAAGTGAGAGAAGTCAAAACGCAGACGATCCGCCTTAACCAACGAACCTTTCTGCTGTACATGGGTACCTAGAATCTGACGCAGAGCGGCATGCAGCAGGTGAGTCGCCGAGTGGTTCTTCTCACAGGCACGACGATCTTCAATATTGATCTTGGCGTGAATGGTCGTACCAACCGAAATTGAACCGGCAGTTGCCTTACCGTGATGCAAGAACAGAGCACCCTGCTTCTGGGTATCGTCAACGTGGAAGCTGTGCATGCCTTCCGTCAGGCTACCGCTGTCACCAACCTGACCACCAGACTCGGCGTAGAATGGCGTTTGATCCAGAATCACAACTGCTTCTGTGCCTTCGCTTACGGAATCGACCGCCTGACCATCAACAAAGATCGCCAGGATTTTGGCATCCGCTTCATCCTGGTTATAACCGATAAACTGCGTCTCACCATCAAAGTCGACACGACTCTGAGCGGTACCAGCAAAGGAACTGGCAGAACGCGCACGCTGACGCTGCTCTTCCATCGCTGCCGCAAAGCCAGCTTCGTCGACACTTAGATTACGTTCACGCGCCACATCAGCGGTCAAGTCAACCGGGAAACCGAAAGTGTCATACAGCTTGAACGCCATATCGCCTTGAATAACCGTGCCGTCCATCTCGGCGATGTAATCTTCCAGCAGCTTCATGCCGTTCTCTAAGGTCTCAGCAAAACGCTCCTCTTCCAGTTTCAGCACGCGGATCACATTCTCCTGTTCCGCTTTAAGCTCCGGATAAGCCTCGCCCATCTGCTCGACCAGGGTATCTACCAGTTTGTGGAAGAACGGCTGGCTCTGACCCAGTTTGTAACCGTGACGAATGGCACGACGAATAATACGACGCAGTACATAACCACGGCCTTCGTTAGATGGCATAACACCATCGGTAACGGTAAAGGCACATGAACGAATGTGATCGGAGATCACGCGCAAAGAGCTGTTGGTCAGATCTTTCTCGCCGGTCAGCTCAGACGCCTTCTTCACCAAAGCCTGGAACAGGTCAATATCGTAGTTATTGTGTACGCCCTGCATCACCGCCGCCAGACGCTCCAGCCCCATACCGGTATCCACCGATGGTTTTGGCAGTGGCGTCAGCGTGCCGTCGGCTGAACGGTCAAACTGCATAAATACCAGATTCCAGATTTCGATATAACGGTCGCCATCTTCCTCTGGTGTTCCCGGAGGGCCACCGGCGACATCCGCGCCGTGATCATAGAAGATCTCGGTACAAGGTCCACAAGGCCCGGTGTCACCCATTGACCAGAAGTTATCTTTGGCACCACAACGCGAGAAACGCTCACCGCTGATGTTCATCTCTTTCAGCCAGATATCCGCGGTCTCGTCGTCCTCTTCAAATACCGTGACCCACAGTTTCTCTTCCGGTAACTTCAACTCTTTGGTTAAGAAGTCCCAGGCAAACTGGATCGCTTCACGTTTGAAGTAGTCACCAAAACTGAAATTACCCAGCATTTCAAAGAAGGTGTGGTGACGCGCGGTGTAACCGACGTTCTCCAAATCATTGTGTTTACCACCGGCACGAATACAACGCTGTACCGAAGTCGCACGTGTGTAGTCACGCTGCTCTTGACCCAGGAAGGTCTCTTTAAACTGCACCATACCTGCGTTGGTAAACAGCAAAGTCGGATCATTCGCCGGAACTACCGGGCTGGAGTGCACGGCCGTGTGATTTTGCTTAACATAAAAGTCTAAAAAAGCCTTTCTAAGTTCTGCACTGGTCATAGGGTTAAAACCTTATTCAAATAAATATAAAAACGGGTAAAAAAGAGCGCTGACTATTGCAGCGCCTTTTTTTATAAATTCTGTCATAGTTTGTGTTCGCCAATCTTAACGAAACACCTTCCAAATCACTTCGGAAGAGAAGCCTCGGCTCTGTAGAAAGCGCATGCGTTTCGCCTGCTCATTACGACTCTTCGGTTTGCTGAGATCACCGTACTTTTTGAGCATGACGCCACGCGCCACCTCCAGCCAGTTCTGAATATCGATATCCAGATAGGCATCAATCAAACTGGAATTTGAACAGGCCTGCTGCAATTTCTGACGGATTTTTATCGGCCCCTGGCCCTTCTCCATCAAACTACGAACCGACTGTTCAATATAACGTTCATCGCTCTGCCAGTTCTCCTCCTGGCAAAGCTGAATCACCTCTTCCACTAAAATTTTGATCAGGCCTGACGGTTGCTGAGTCTGCTGCAACAGCTCCGGCGTTTCCGGAAACTTGCTCAGCAGTTTGTTCTGCAGCTCTTTGGCACCGTGCTCACGAATCGCCAGCAGCATCACCGCCCGCGACTCGATCTGCTGGCGCAGTTTGCTCAGCGCCTCCAGCGTATCCGCATCGATCTCAAGCCCGGCTATTAACGCGCTGTCCGAGTTCGCTCCAGCCTCTGCATTCGCCAGCTCAAAATCGAGCTCGCCGCGCTGTTTAAGTTGCTGTAGAAACTCTTCCGCGTTCTTCAATGATTACTCGGCAATCTGGGCGTCAGCGTCCGCTTTTTTGACCACATGCTCAGGCATCATGATCTCTTTGATCTGATCCATCAGTGTCTCTGAGATCTCCGGATTTTCAATCAGGAAGTTACGCACATTGTCTTTACCTTGGCCGATCTTCTGTCCACCGTAGGCGTACCAGGAACCGGACTTCTCAATCAGCTTCTCTTTCACACCCAGGTCAATAATCTCACCTTCACGTGAAATACCCTGGCCGTAAAGAATGTCAAACTCAACCTGTTTAAATGGCGGCGATACCTTGTTCTTCACTACCTTAACGCGGGTCTCGTTTCCTAAGATCTCATCGCCCTTCTTAATAGCGCCAATACGACGAATATCCAGACGTACCGAAGCGTAGAACTTAAGTGCGTTACCACCGGTCGTGGTCTCCGGGCTACCAAACATCACGCCGATTTTCATACGAATCTGGTTGATAAAGATCACCAGTGTATTGGTACGCTTAATGTTTGCCGTTAACTTACGCAACGCTTGTGACATCAGACGCGCCTGCAGACCCATATGAGAGTCACCCATATCACCTTCAATTTCCGCTTTCGGGGTCAGAGCCGCTACCGAGTCCACCACCACAATATCAACCGCACCGGAACGCACTAACGCATCGGTAATTTCCAACGCCTGCTCACCGGTATCCGGCTGAGAGACCAGCAGGTTATCAATGTCTACCCCTAGCTTCTCGGCGTAGATTGGATCCAAGGCGTGCTCCGCATCAACAAACGCCGCGGTGCCGCCAGCCTTCTGCGCTTCGGCAATGGCATGCAGCGTCAGCGTGGTTTTACCGGACGACTCTGGACCGTAAATTTCAACAATACGCCCTTTCGGCAGACCGCCTATGCCCAGTGCCATATCCAAACCAAGAGAGCCGGTCGAGATCGCTTCAATATCACGAGGCACATCACTGTCACCCATACGCATGATCGAGCCCTTACCAAATTGCTTCTCAATTTGACCTAACGCCGCGGCCAGTGCTTTTTGCTTATTGTCATCCATTTACAACGATCCCTTTTGAGCTTGATTTAGCTTTTGTTTACAGTACTTTGAAATATCAGGTGTTTTTCTTTCTATAAAAAGCCCGCTTACAGGCAAGTAAATTGCCGATTAAAACAAAGACTTATTTGTTTTTTCTGCTGCTTTTTATTTTGCGATTTTTTAGCCGAAAAATTATCCCATAATTCAGGGATAAATCATAGCGTTTAGGTAAGGATTATTAAGATAATGCCAGCTCGATTGGCCGGCATGGAAGATTCTTAGAAGATTCGGTTTTAAAAGTCGATCAGGCCTGCGGGCTTTTTAGCATCTTCATAATACCCAATAGAGCGGCTTCGGTCGTCTGCTCACGCACCGATTGGCGATCGCCGTCAAATTGAAAACGCTGACTCTCAACCTGCTCATGCCCCTGCATCGCCCAGGCGATCCATACTGTGCCGACCGGCTTATCCGGTGTGCCGCCCCCCGGGCCGGCAATGCCACTGCAGGAGACACTGACACGTGCATGCGACTGCTGCAGTGCCGCTAACGCCATCTCTTCAACACACTCCTGACTGACCGCGCCTTTTTTCTGAATGGTGTTCTCATTGATGCCCAGCATCTCTTTTTTGGACTCATAACTGTAGGTAATGTAAGCGCGGTCAAACCAGGCGGTACTGCCGCCGACTGAGGTCAGGGCCTCGGCAATCATGCCACCGGTACACGACTCCGCCGTGACTACCATGCGCCCCTGCTCCTGTAAGGCCTGTCCAACTTCACTGACTAAGGTTTCAAACCCCATCTTTATGACTCCAATATTGCTATCCACTATAATATCGCCTAGCATACCTTTTTTTATCTCAGTTTTAAATTCACAAAAGCGTAATAATGGCCGAAAAATCGACTAAACACACCCCGATGATGCAGCAGTATTTGGCAATCAAAGCCGAACACCCGGATCACCTTCTGTTCTACCGCATGGGGGACTTCTATGAACTGTTTAATGATGACGCCAAAAAAGCCTCGGAGCTGCTAGACATCACCCTGACGGCACGCGGTAAATCCGGTGGCAATGCCATCCCGATGGCAGGGATTCCACACCACTCAGCCGATGGTTATCTGGCGCGTTTGGTTAAACTGGGTGAGTCGGTCGCCATCTGTGAGCAGGTCGGCGATCCGGCTACCAGCAAAGGCCCGGTTGAGCGCAAGGTGGTGCGCGTCATCACCCCCGGCACACTGGTGGAAGAGGCACTGCTGGAAGACCACACCGAGAACCTGCTGGCGTCAATCACCATGGACGCGAATCAGTTTGGTTTAGCCTATGTGGATGTCGCCAGTGGCCGCTTTGAGGCCTGTCAGCTTGATAATCTCTCACAACTGAGCGCGGAGCTGGAGCGTCTGAAACCGTCTGAACTGCTGATCGCCGATGACGATCGGCTGATGGAAACGCTGGCCGAACTGATTGAAAATCGAGCAGGCCTGGTACGTTACCCGGCGTGGCATTTTGAGATAAAAAGCAGCAGAAAACGTCTGACCGAACACTTTGGCACCCAGGATCTGGTGGCTTTTGGCTGCGATGATAAACACAGTATTATCCAGGCCGCCGGCGGTATCCTGCACTACGCGCAAAGCATGCTGCAAAACGGCTTGGATCACATTCACAGTCTGAACACCTATCAGACCGACGACAGCCTGGTGCTGGATGCCATCAGCCGTCGCAATTTAGAGATCGACACCAATCTGAATGGCGGTAGCAGCCATACTCTGGCGGCAATTTTAGACCACTGCGCCACCGCTATGGGTAGCCGCCTGCTGATTCGCTGGTTAAACCAGCCGCTGCGTAATCAGAACACGATCAATGCGCGCCTGGACAGCATCGAAGAGATTATCCAACTGCAGGATGACGAACTGCTGCAACAGTCGCTGAAAAAGATGGGCGACATGGAGCGCATTCTGAGCCGAGTCGCGCTCTACTCCGCCCGCCCGCGTGACCTGCTGCATCTGGGACGCGCCCTGATTGCCCTGCCGGAAGTGCAGACGCTGCTCAGTTCACACCAGGTTGAACGGTTGCAGCAGCTGGCGGAGAAAGCCAATACCTACCCGGATTTAGCCAAGCTGCTTGATCAGGCCATTACCGACAACCCGCCGATGCTGATGCGCGACGGTGGCGTGATTGCCGAAGGCTTTGATGCTGAACTCGACGAACTGCGTAACCTGAAAAATGAGGCCGGAGACTATCTGCTGCAGCTGGAACAGCGTGAACGTGAACGCACCGGCATTAACACACTCAAAGTCGGTTACAACCGGGTGCACGGTTACTACATCGAGATCAGCAAGATTCACTCGGAACAGGTGCCGGCCGACTACCAACGCCGCCAGACCCTGAAAGCGCAGGAGCGCTATATTATCCCGGAACTAAAAACATTTGAAGACAAGATTCTCAGCGCCGGCGAGAAAGCTCTGGCGCGTGAAAAGTGGCTCTATCAACAGCTGCTGGAAACACTGAATGAGTCGTTGGCACTGCTGCAGCAAACCGCGGCGGCCATCTCGGAGCTGGATGTGCTGACCAATCTCGCTACCCAGGCGATGAGTCTGAATCTGGTACGCCCGAACCTGACAGATCAACCCGGCCTGTCTATTATTAAGGGTCGCCATCTGGCGGTAGAAGCGGTCTCCTCTGAGCCGTTTATTCCGAACGACACACTGTTTAACGACACACGCCAGCTGCAGATTATTACCGGGCCGAATATGGGTGGTAAATCAACCTATATGCGCCAGACGGCACTGATAACGCTGATGGCTTTTATGGGAAGTTTTGTTCCGGCAGAACAGGCTCAACTCGGGCCGGTCGACCGTATTTTCACTCGCATCGGGGCGTCGGATGATCTGACCTCCGGCCGCTCGACCTTTATGGTGGAGATGACCGAGACCGCCAATATCCTGCATCACGCCACCGAGCAGTCGCTGATCCTGATGGATGAGGTCGGCCGCGGTACCTCCACCTTTGACGGCCTGGCTCTGGCGTGGGCGATTGCCGAACACATGGCGTTGAAGATCAAAGGTTACTGTCTGTTTGCCACCCACTACTTTGAGTTAACCAGCCTGAATGAGCAGTTTGACAACACCATCAATGTCCATCTGGATGCGATTGAGCATCAGGATAACATTGTCTTTCTGCACCAGGTGCAGGAAGGGCCGGCTTCCCAGAGTTACGGTCTGCAGGTAGCGGCTTTGGCCGGTGTGCCACAGGCGGTGATCCGCAGTGCCAAACAACATTTGGCCAACCTGGAAAACCAGAGTGTGTCACAACAGCCATTGCACCAGCCACCACTGTGCCCCCCTCAATCTGACAACAGCAGCGTGGCGCAAGAGATTCAGCAGTTTGATATGTTTGCTGCCGCACCCAATCCCGCTTTGGAGAAGATTCAAGCACTGCTGGACGAGCTGGATCCAAACGAGTTAACACCGCGCATGGCGCTGGATGCAATTTACGAACTCAAAAAACTGCATAAATAATTATTAAAGGTTCAGGCCTGTTCAAAAAGCAATTAAGAACTGAACAGGCCTGATTAAACCACTTAGGAAAAACACATGTCCCAACCCATGATTGTCGATGTCACGCTAGCCAATGTGCAAGAGATGGTGATACAGAACTCCAAACGCTTTCCGGTCATTATCAGTTTTTGGTCTCCTCTGAATGAGCAGAGCAAACTGGCCAATACCATTCTGGAAAAGATCGCCACCGAGAGAGCCGGTGAGTTTATTTTTGCCAAAATCAATATCCAGCAGGAAAAACAGATTGCAGAGAAGTTTGCCGTGAGCGACACGCCTTTTTACAAGGTCGTAAGAGACGGTGAGATTGTCACCGAAGGTGCCGGTCTGTTGGATGAGGCGGGCTATCGTGCCATGGTCAATGCCAATGTACAGGAGGAGGCCTCTGAGGTACTGCGTAAACAGGCCACCCAGGCATTTTCTCAAGGTCAGTTTGATGAAGCGATTCAGCTGCTTGGCCAAGCCTCGCAAGAGAACCCGAACAACTTTAAGGTGCATCTGGATCTGGTGCAGATGTACCTGCATACCGGTCACCTCGACAAGGCCAACGATCTACTAAAAAAACTGCCTGAAGAGGCGCAGAACTCACCACAGGGCAAACAGGTCGAGGGCGTTTTGTACTTTTCCGAAGTGGTGGAACAGGCTCCAGAGCTGCCAATCATCCAGCAGACCCTGGCTGAAAACCCGAATGATCCCGATGCCCTGTTTGGTTTAGCTGGCTTCCTGATGCTTAATGGCCAACCCGAAAATGCCTTGCAAAGCTTGTTCAAACTGTTTACCTTAGACCGAGGGTATCAGGAAGGCCTGCCACAGAAAGCCATTTTACAAGCCTTTGAAATGCTCTCTGGGCCAGCGCCCGAACTGGTAAAAGTCTATAGACGTAAGTTTCAAAGCCTGCTCTATTAGCCTCTTATTGTCACTGCGGTAACAGCTCAAACGTTAAGTTTTGAAAGGATGGATCAGATGTTAAAAAATACGCCAACCAGCTACGGTGTGGTTTCACGCGCTAACCACTGGATCTCTGCATTTCTGTTTATCGGCTTAATCGCCTTAGGCATCTATATGCACGAACTGCCTAAGAGCCCTGAAAAATTTGAACTCTATGATCTGCATAAGTCATTGGGAATTGGCCTCTTCCTGCTGATGATGCTGCGCCTGATATGGCTGAAAGTCAGCCCGAATCCGGAACAGATCTCCAAAACAAAATTTGAACATATCCTGGGTCATGCGGTAAAAGGCATTCTCTATCTGGCGATGATTATGCTGCCGATCTCCGGCTGGGTGATGTCCAACTCGGGCGGCCATGAAGTGGCTTTCTTCGACTTCTTTGTGCTGCCGCAAATTGTTGGTGAGAATGAGGCCATTAATGAGATTGCTAAAGCGGCGCACGGTACTGCCGGGCCTCTAATGATTCTGTTTATTCTGCTGCACGTCGCCGGTGCCCTGAAACATCACTTTGTCTATAAAGACGACACCCTAAAACGTATGTTAGGAAAAAACTAATAAAGAAACTGTATGAATTTTGATTTAAAAAACACCCTGTGCTTCGGTATTGCCGGAAACTTTGCTCACCACCTGGAACAAGCGAAAGAGAATGCCGATTTTGTCAATGTCACCACTGAGAGTGAGAATGCGCCCAAAGGACTGTTCCCCTACTACATTCCCGGTGCGAGCAGTTTTACCGGCACCTTTCCACTGTCAAACAGTGAGATTCATTACCCTAAAAACATGGAGCAGGATGCCAACCTGCACTTGGAAGCGGAAAGCTGCGTGCTGTTTGAAGTCAGTTATGACAACAATCAAGTGGTCGACCTGACTCCAACAGCCTTTGCCGCTTTTAATGACTGCTCCATTCGCAAAGAGGGAGCAAAAAAGATCAGCGAAAAGAAAAACTGGGGGCCTTGCAGCAAAGGGGTTGCCGCAGACTTTATCCCTCTAAGCAAGTTTGAACAAGGTGGCGAGATGGACCCTTTTCATATCGCCTCTTTTGTCAAACGCGACGGTGAACTGCACGCTTATGGCACTGACAGCCCGGTACTGACCTACAGCTACTTCTACACTCAACTGAAAAACTGGATTATTGACAAGTTCAATAGCCAAAAAGACTTTGGGCCTCTAGAGGATCTGGGGGCCATTATTCAACAGGCCGGTTACCCTAAACAGGTCATGATCAGTTTAGGCGCCACCAGTTATACCGAATTTGGTGAAACGGTTTTCCTGCAGCCTGGCGACCAACTCTCGGTTTACGTGTACGACGCCAGTCAAAACAGCTTAGAGCAGGTGACACAGCATGCAGCGGGCGACGCCATTGAACTCAAAAACAGCTCTGTTCTGACTCAGAACGTAATCTAACCGATGCTGAGTCAACAGCCGCAAATTGAGAACGCTATGCTGCACTGGCTTGAACAGGTGGTCATTGGCCTGAATCTATGCCCGTTTGCTTCGCACCCACATCTGCAGCAGCGGGTACGCATTATCAGCAGTGACTGCAACGATGAGGCCTGCCTGTTGCAGGACTTAACCGAGGAGCTGCAATACCTGGCGCAACACAGTGAAAAAGAGGTGGAAACCACCCTGATCGCCCTGCCGAATATGCTGCAGGACTTTTATGACTATAACCAGTTTCTGGATTTAGTCGATAGCCTGCTACTGCAACAGGGCTGGGAAGGCACTTTTCAGGTTGCCAGCTTTCATCCGGACTATCAATTTGGCGGCACGCAGCCGGAGGACAAAGAGAACCTGACCAACCGCTCACCCTATCCGGTTCTGCACCTGATCCGTGAAGCGAGCCTGGAGCAGGCGATTAAACACCACCCGGACCCGGCCGCCATTCCTGAGCGCAATATTGAGGTGGTGGAAAACCTCAATCAACAACAGATTGCCACCCTGTTTCCTTACCTGAATAACAACTCGAAGTAACATTCTAAATATACGTATTAATATCAATAAATATTTTTTGCGATTTCACTTCATCTACTCTATTATTTGAAGACAAGGTTCCATTTTATTGAAA
Source organism: uncultured Thiosulfatimonas sp. (assembly GCA_964574275.1). Taxonomy (GTDB): domain Bacteria; phylum Pseudomonadota; class Gammaproteobacteria; order Thiomicrospirales; family Thiomicrospiraceae; genus Thiomicrorhabdus. The sequence continues at coordinate 10,920 of CAZNML010000053.1, forward strand.
GGTATCAGTGTGTTATCCGATCATGCGACTCAAATTGAACAGCCATTGTCCGCGTTTCATCTAAAAATTGTGCAAAATATTGCCAGTCAATTTGTCACCTACCATGGTGAAAGAAGTGCCTATAACGGCAAGCTACTGTTTGAAGACTCTCGAGACTCGATGAAATTCGAACTGGATAAAATGCTGTTCAATCCTCGGCTTGGCATGCTGCAAGTGGTGCCGACCATCAGTTTCTGGCTGGAAGAGTTTGATCTGAAGTTTAATTACCCGCTGTTTAATTTTGAACAGCAACGTCTGCAGTTTGCACAAGCACATATTGATGAACTAGAGGCTCTGGTGCAAACTCAAAAAAAATCACTTGAAGTTCGCCTCACCCTGCTCGATATATTGCTCGAATTGGATCACAATGAGATAGAAGAGGCTCTGCCTTTGCTAGAGGAGCAGATCAACGATGAGATCGATCCCCCCTGTGTCTTCCCTAAGCACGATGACAATGATGTCGCACGACTAGAGTGCCTGCTTAACCACTCCGATCACACCATTGATCTCATCCTCTCCAACGAACTGTTTGCACACCACCATGCGACCGTCGCAGCCGGATTAAGTGAAGAGGAACGGCTGGATGAAAAGGCTAAAGAGTGGCTGAATAGCCTAGACAAAGCCGAAAAAAACAACCTGCAACACTTTATTAAGGCCTATAAAGCACAACCACACGCCATGCAACAGGCGATTGACCGAGTCACTCTAAAACAGAAGCAAACCAGCCTTTAGCATCAAGAGCACACCCCAACAATTATTACTACCTCTATCACCTTCTTAGCCGCCCTCTCGACCCAACTTATGCTGCCTGCTAAAGAGTATTGATTACTGCCACTTGTGATGTATGATGGTAAATACTACTTAACCAGGCAGAGTAAACAGCAAATTACTGTCAGCTATGGCGTTGCGCAGCAACCGCTGACAAGCGTCGTCATTAATTGATATTGATGCAGCCCGGTATCGGGCGAAAACTTCAGGCAGAAAACGGGTACAGGCCTGTTCAAATGCGCTTGAGTGGACAGTTCCACTGAATGAATTGAATAAGCAAACTGCCGATAATAACGAGGCGCCACAATGCCTGTTGCCCTATTTGAACGGCTCAGATTCATAAAAGAGTCACAGGTAAAGGTGAAAAAACAGCCACAATCGATTTAACAGCATTTCCTATTAAGATCACAGGATTATTATGAGCTGGTATCAAACCAAGATTGCCGATGCAGAAAAGAAGCTGAAGTCAGACATCCGCACAGGCCTGAGCAGACCGGAAGCTTACAATCGGCAGATGCTTTACGGCTTTAATTCAATCAGTCAGCTCAGCCAGACCTCTGCGCTGAAAATCATGATCAACCAGCTAAAAAACCCGCTGATTATCATTCTGTCGATCGGTATGGCGCTGTCAATCTACAGCCAGCACTTCAGCGATGCTGTTGCCATTGCCACCATTATCGTGATCAACGCCAGTATCAGCTTTTTTCAAGAGTATCGAGCCCAAAAATCGATTGATGCCCTGCGACAGATGTCCGCGCCTAATGCATGGGTGCTCAGAGAACAGGAGTGGCAGGAGATACCAGCCAATCTGCTGGTCCCTGGCGATATCGTCAAAGTCAAAACCGGCAATATTATTCCCGCTGATCTGCGTTTTATTGAGACCCATCAACTGCAAGTTGAAGAGTCGGCACTTACTGGGGAGTCCGAACCCTCCATCAAGCACTCCCAACCGATCACAACACTGAATCTGGCTCTGGGTGATCAAGACAATATGGGCTTTATGAGTACACAGGTGGTGAATGGTCACGCCTTAGGCCTGGTGTGTGAAACCGGTATGCAAACCGAAGTCGGCAGGATTGCACAGCTGATGCAGCAGACAGAGAACCTATTAACCCCTCTGCAAAAGCGGATTCATACACTGTCAAAGGTATTGATTGCAGCGGCACTGGTGGTGGTGGCGATTGTTATGGCGACCGGTTTAATTGGCGGCATGAGTGCCAATAGCATTATCAACACCGGTATCTCTTTAGCTGTTGCCGCCATTCCTGAAGGCATTATGACCATCCTCACCATCGTCTTAACTCTCGGCGCCAAAACCATGATGCACAATAAAGGACTGGTTCGCCAACTGGCATCGGTTGAAACCCTGGGTTCCACCTCGGTGATCTGTACCGACAAGACCGGGACTTTAACGCAAAACAAAATGCAGGTGACGCGCTTCTGGGTAGCGGGCCAGTTTTACAGTGTCGAGGGCCGTGGCTATCAGCCCGTTGGCAAGATCACCGATGAAAACAATAACCCAGTCACCGCCAAAAGCTCCTTGCATCTGCAGCACTTTATGACCATCTCAGCCATTTGTAATGACGCCACCTTTGTCACCCAAGAGGGCCAACCCGTTTTACAGGGCACACCCACCGAGGGCGCGCTGTTGACCCTGGCAGCGAAATCGGGACTCTCTCTGCAGAACCCGAACAGCGATCTTAGTGTGATCAAACGTTTCCCGTTCGACTCCAAACGCAAACTGATGAGTGTCGTGGTGCAGGACAACAAGGGCGACTGCTGGCTGTTCTGTGTCGGCGCACCCGATGTCATGCTTGCCAAATCGGAAGCACTGCAGAGTGATGACCACCTGCTTGATCTTCCCAGTAATCAGCGCATTATTGAGAATGTCATTGATGAGATGGCGCGCAAGGCCTTGAGAACCTTAGCCGTGGGTTACCGCAAACTGTCAGCAGATGAGCTCGAGGCAGAGCACTCTGAGCTAGAGAAAAACCTGCTATTTGTGGGTATCCACGGCATTATTGATCCACCACGACCAGAAGCCACTCAGGCGATTAAGGAGTGCCGCAGCGCTGGAATCCGCGTAATTATGATTACTGGAGATCACGCCACCACGGCGGTCTCTATCGCCAAAAAAATGGGCATTACCTCCACGGTCACCCCCCGTTCAGTATTAACGGGCGAACAGTTAAACTGCATGAGTGATCAGGATTTGTACAGAGCGGTCCAGTCGACCAGTGTGTTTGCCCGCGTCTCTCCGGAGCACAAATTAAGAATTGTTCAGGCGCTGCAGTTCAATGGTGAGGTGGTGGCTATGACCGGCGATGGCGTGAATGATGCCCCCGCCTTAAGAACGGCGGATATGGGTGTTGCCATGGGCATTACCGGAACCGATGTCGCCAAAGAGTCTTC
>CAZNML010000054.1:0-14085 GCA_964574275.1 uncultured Thiosulfatimonas sp.
GTATAATAATGCCTATTCCGCGTTTTGTCTAGTTTAATTCCCATAAATCCCTAAAAAGCTACAATATTTAGTGTGTTTTGCGTTTTTTTCTATTGTAAAACACTTTATATGGTGGCGAATACTGTTAAATCAGTCCAAGTTAAGGGTGGATTCAGTATAATTCATACACTTTAATTGACAGCTTAGTTTAGGAACTCACTTGCATGGCGGCAGACAAAAAAGCAGATGACAATATGACTGTTGAGCAGGTGATGGGGGCTGGCGGAACCTTAACCAACTATGTTGACGGTTACGCACCACGGCAAGCGCAGCTTGATATGGCGGCCGAGGTTAGTAAGTTGATCGACGAAGATGAAACACTATTGGCCGAGGCCGGCACCGGTACAGGTAAAACCTTTGCTTATCTGGTACCGGCACTGTTGTCAGGTAAAAAAATTATTGTTTCTACTGCAACTAAAACGCTGCAGGAGCAGTTGATACAAAAAGATCTGCCGATGTTGCTTAAAGCGTGCGGTGTAAAAGGTAAAGCCCGTCTGTTAAAAGGGCGTGATAACTACCTCTGTTCACAGCGTTTAGAGCTGACAGAAACAACCGAGCAGCATAGCCGTGAGGACTGGAAAAAGCTGGCTCAAATTCGAAACTGGTCTGAAAAAACCAAACAGGGTGACCGTGCAGAACTGGAGTCCATTGCAGAAAATGACCCGATCTGGCGCAAGGTAACGGCGCGTTTGGAGTTCTGTCAGGCTGCAGAGTGCCAGTCGGAGTCGGGTTGCTTCTATCCTGTGGTCAAAGAGCGTGCGGCAGAGGCGCAGGTGTTGGTCGTTAACCACCATCTATTTTGTGCAGACCTATCACTGCGTGAGCAGGGGTTTGGCGAGCTGTTGCCGGACTCTGATATCTATATTTTTGATGAAGCTCATCAACTGCCCGATATTGCCGCTCAGTTCCTGGGATTTTCTATCACTCGCAGTCAACTGGAAGAGTTGGCACGGGATATTCGCCACGCCCAGAAACAGGAGTCGCCAGATAGCCAATCCATTTCGGATCTGGCCCTTAAGTTCGAACAGCAGATCAAAGTCTTGAATGAAGTGTTTGGCAAGTGGGATAAGCGCTGGACCTGGGAGCAGTTGGAGACAGACAAACCTTTCAATCAGGCGCTCAAGTCGTTAAAAAACCAGTTGGGCTTTTTAATTGAGAGTCTTAAAGAGATAGTAGAGCGAGGCAAGCAGCTCAGCGCGGTTCACAAGCGTGCCAAGGAGTTTGAAGCGCAGCTGCAGGAGTGGATGAATCAAACTTCTGAGAATAAAATACGCTGGATTGAGTCCTCTCAAGCGCGCTTTAAATTTAACTTAACGCCACTCAGTGTAGCAGGCCCTTTTAGCCGTCAAAGAGAGGAGATTGGCGGTGCCTGGCTGTTTACCTCTGCGACCTTAAGTGTCAGAAATAATTTCGATTATTTTGCTAACCGTCTCGGCCTTGGGGATGCCAAGACCAGTCGTTGGTCGAGTCCGTTTGATTATCAAACACAAGGGGTGATCTATCACCCGGTTGGATTGCCGGAGCCGAGAAACCCCGACTATATTAAAATCTGTCTGCGCGCCGCCTGGCCGCTACTCAAGGCAAGTGATGGCCGTGCCTTTATGCTGTTTACCAGTCATCGTGCACTGCAAGAGGCCTATGCGATTCTTAAACAGCACTGGCAGGGTAAACTGCTGGTACAGGGCGATCAGCCCAAGTCAACACTGTTAGCGGAGTTTAAAAAGCAGCAGCGGGTGATTCTGCTGGGAACCAGCAGTTTCTGGGAGGGGGTAGATGTCAAAGGCGATGATCTGCAGTTGGTGATTATCGACCGTATTCCTTTTGCGCCGCCGGATGACCCTATTGTGCAGGCAAGAGAGGCCTACTTGAAAGAGAAGGGTTTAAATGGCTTTGTACATTTCCAGCTGCCGGAAGCGGTTATGGCGATGAAACAGGGTGCGGGGCGTTTGATACGCGACCAGCAGGACAGCGGGGTACTGATGTTGTGCGACCCACGTCTGACGACTAAACAGTATGGTTCGATCATTCGTGACAGCCTGCCCAACTTTCCCTGGGTCTATGAATCTGCAGCGGCGATCCAGAAACTCAACAGGCCTGATGCTTAATACAACCAGATAAAACCTGTTAGAATTTAAACTCAATCCGGAATGTAACCGGTTAATTTTAAGAAAGATTTTTATGAAGACTATTTTAGCCATTGAAACTTCGACCGCGGCGTGTTCGGTAGCCTTAAGCCATCAAGGTCAGCTCTTTCAGATATTTGAGATGCTGCCACAGCGACATGCTCACCGTATTTTGGAGATGGTTGATGAGATACTGCAGCAACAGCAGCTCAGCGGCAGTGATATCGATTATTTAGCATTTGGTGAGGGGCCCGGAGCCTTTACCGGAATTCGTATCGCCACAGGGGTGATACAAGGCCTAGCACTTGGCTGGAACAAGCCGGTGATTGCAGTCTCTTCATTGGAGGCAATGGCTTATGACGGTCTGCAGCAGGGTGGTTATTTAGACAAGCCGTCACAAATTGACTGGGCTGCGATTATGGATGCGCGTATGCAGGAGATCTATCTGCAAACAGGTTCCTATAATACCGACACTCAGCAGTGGGAAGCAAATGCCCCTCAGTTGCTTAATGAGCAAACGATCAAGGAGTGCCTGGCAGAGCGTCAAGCTGAGGTGTTTGGTGACGTGCAAAATGCCTACCCAGAGCTGGTTAGTGAGTTGACTTCATGGCATGAGAGTCTACCCTCTGCCAAGGCTGTGGCACAGCTGGCTTTAAAGAGAACAGAATCGGCTAAAAGCATACAGGAGCAGGTTCCTTTACCGGTGTATTTGCGCAATAATGTGGCCGAGACCATTGCCGAACGCAAGGCCAAACAAGCGCAATAGAGTGGGCTGCTTAATTTTTAATCAGGTTAAGAGAAGTTCAAGACTTTATTAGATTTTTTCGATTTGACCATTGCTTACGCACAATCTTATCCACAGCAAATGTGGAAAAAACTACAGACGGATAATCGTCCAAGGAGCAAAAGATGCATCATTATCAAAATGTGTTGGTCGCTGTTGATTTTACCGCTCACAGTGATGTCGCATTGGCACGAGCTATTCAGTTAGCCAGTCTCTATAATGCTTCACTGCATGTGGTGCATGTGATGGACGTACCGACCTATCCGGTACTGGAAGATGTGGCGGTGATGGGCTTGCCGGGTGTGTGGGATTCCGAGATGGCAGAGCAGATCCAACAGGCGTCACAAGCGCGTCTGGATAAGTTATTGCAGTTATCCAATCTGAAACAGAGTCACGGCAAACTGCTGATTGGCGCTGCCAGTGATGAAATTCTTGCCTATGCACAGAGAGTCAAAGCGGACCTGATTGTTATGGGGCGGCATGGCAGCAGTGGCTGGCGACACCTTCTGGGCTCGACAACGGACAGTGTATTGCATCGTGCCAGTTGTGATGTAATGGCCATTAATTTAGATAAAAAGTAAAACTTATGCAAAATTCAATCTCATTGGCTCTATTGAAACAAACAGGCCTGTTCATTTTTTTGATGTTCTTTAGCCTGGTTCAAGTAGCGCAAGCGGCTCAAGTCCAAAAAACACAGAACACTCAGTTTGTGCTGGGTGAGACCGTTTTTGTCGCCTTTCCAGCAGCGAATATCAAAGATGATGCCTTTATTGTCGGCAAGGTGACAAAGGAAACTGCTAAAGGTGATTACCAAATTGCGGTGCTGGATTATGTCGAAGGACATGACTATGGCTCTTCCTGCGTACCAATCAGCAAGTATGCAAACCAGGATCAGGGCATGGGTGCCGGCTGGGAACTGTGGCAGGACACCACCAAGCTGGATACCAAACAGTTGGAGTACGTGGTACCTAAAGAGTCGGTCTTAAAGCTGGATTACGGTAAGTTGTATTTTGTCGAGCGTAATAATGTCTATATTGTCTTTGGCCGCTGGAAATCGGATGCGCCGATGTTGACCGAGGAGCGCATGGATCGTGCGGTACGTGAAGCCAAGCTGGCCGGTTTGGATGAGATGCAGCCCGCCTTTGAGCTGGCCAAGTTGCATCGTCAAAGTTACTACGGTGACTATGGTCGACCACTGATGGCATTTGAAACGATTGCCCCTTTAAATGTTGCGGTGGAGTCGGTTTTAACACAGTTGCAGCAGAACCCTCAGCTTGAGCAGTTATGGCGTGCCAAGCCGCGTAACTGGGATGCGATCAGTCAGTCAAGTTACCTGTATTTTATGGTTGAGGCGATGGATAAAGTAGTGGCGGATGCCAAAGAGCAGCTCTATGAGGATGGATTGGAGAGTGCTGATCCGGCTGTGCTGGCCAAGTTAAAGAGCAATCTGCAACAGTTGAAACGCTAAAGCGGCAGAGTGATCTGTTAAAGAGGGAGGGGTAACTCCCTCTTTTTTTGCATCGGGTTGTGTTATTTCGGGTGGTGGTAATACTCTTGGTTTAAGTAGTCAGCCAACTGTTCGACTTCATCCTCAAAAAAACCGGCATTTAAGTTATCGTTGCAGAACTGCACCGCTTTAACCAGTTTGGGGTAAGTGTTCGACTTATTTGGGTTATAAGGTTTGGCCGCATGGCATTTCATACAGTTGGCCTGATCGTGAAAAGCTTTACCAGGGTGTTCCTCTCCAGCCCCAGCCATGGCAGATTGACTGACGGCTGCGCTTAAGCCGATTGCTAAGCTTGTAATTGTAAGCAGCTTTTTCATGTTAACTCCAATGCAGATAGTAGTGAATGTTCTATAACATTTTACTGCTAGTTTTTGATGTACAACTTTAAAATAATTTATGTATAGATTGTAAAATTTATATCGCTATTGACTAATATTTATTAAGGAACAGAACAGCATGAGTGAAGTCACTTATATTAAAGGGAAAGACGCCTGTTTAGAGGAGTCGATTGAGCGTATGCAAACGATCCTGAAGACAGCGGGGTTCGACATAGCGGAGGCCTCCTGGCTAAACCCTGTTCCTAATGTGTTTTCGGTGCATATCCATGACCAGGCCTGTCCAGGTCTGTTTACCAATGGTAAAGGTACCAGTCGTAAGTCGACGTTAGCCAGTGCTTTAGGTGAGTTTTTAGAACGCCTTTCGAGTAACTATTTTTTCTCGGATTACTGGTTGGAGCCCGAGCCGCAGTATTCAGATCAAACCTGGTTGTACTACCCGGATGAGAAGCATTTTGCATTGAAGGAGTATCAGCAGTGTTTAACTCCGGAGCTGTGGGCGTTTTACGATGCGCAGGGTGAGTATCAGCCAACAGACCTGTTAAGCCTGAATGACGGCGCTGAATTTATTAGAGCTCTGCCTCTGGTTGAGCAGAAGACCGGTAAGCAGGTCTATTTTCCGATGAGTCTGTTTAGTAATATCTATGCCAGCAATGGCCTGTCTGCAGGTAATACCTTTTTAGAAGCTCAGGTACAGGGCTTGTCTGAAGTATTTGAGCGTTGGGTTAAGAACCGTATTATGCGTGAAAACCTATGCTTACCAGAGGTTCCTAAAGCGGTGGTTGATCAGTTTCATGATGTGGTTAAGGCGCGCGATGCTCTGATTAAGGAGGGCATTGAGCTGTCGATTCGTGATGCCTCTTTGGGTGGACAGTTTCCGGTGATTAATGTCACGCTGTTCGAACAGAAAACCGGGCGCTGTTTTGCCTCCTTTGGTGCACACCCGATATTTGAAGTGGCTTTAGAGCGTACTTTAACGGAGTCACTGCAAGGGCGTCAGCTGGGTGATCTGGATGGTTTCCAAACCCCGGTGTTTGACGAGTACGCCGTGGCCGAGGATGAAAATATTGAGAATCACTTTATCGACTCAAGCGGTTTGATTCATGCGCGTTTTGTCTCCGGTGATGCGGATTATGAGTTTTACCACTGGGACTTCTCCGGCACTACGGAGCAGCAGTGGCATAAGTTGTTGGAACTGGTGCATCAGCAGGGCACGGATGTCTATGTTGGCCAGTATGGTCACTACGATTTTCCAGCATGTCGTATTATTGTGCCGGGTATGTCAGAGATCTATCCGTGTGAAGAGCTGGTGGAGAGTAATCAGAATGTCGGCCGAGCGCTGCGCAATATTCTACTGTCAGCTAACCTATCCGCAGACTTTAATACTCTGCTGGATGAAGTGGATGCTTTGGGCTTGAGTGAGCATCAAGGGGTTGCGTCACTGATCGGTTTAATGCCTGATCCGGGCAGCTTCTGGTCACAGATTCAGGTATCCGATCTACGTTTTTGGCTGGCTTTGGCAGCACAAGAGTATGAGACCGCATTGGAGGCGTTGCAAGAGGCGCTGTATTTTGTGGATGCAGGCAGTGAGCGCGGCGTGCGTTATAAGGCGTTTGAGTATGCGTTAGAGATGTTGCTTGCTGAACAGGTGTGTGAAGTATCAATGGCCAAACTGTTTGGCGAAACTTTGACTAACAAAGTGTGGAAGAGTGTTCAGGGTGATGAGCTGTTCTTTGGGGCGCAGCTAGGCGTTAATATCTTCTTGGAGTCCAAGCGTCATCAGGCGATGCTGGAGATCTATCAGATGAGCCGTCAGGTTAAAGCTGCTCATGCTTAATTGAGCAGCGTATGCAAATCCTGGCAGGCCTGCCAAGATTGGTTTGAATGATTTAGAAGTCGTAAATCACGGTTAAAGTGGTTTGCGTATCGTCTTTTTTCACGCCTGGAGCAGGATCGCTATTGGTACGGTACTGGAAACCGGCTTTCAGGTTCAGGTCTTCCGCCATTTTTACTTTGATACCAGTATTGGTTTCAACTTTAGTCTGCTCAGCACCCGCTGTGAAAATGGCATCCTGTGTGAATGTCATCTGCTCATTAATCTTCTGACTGTAGTCACCTTTCAGACGCGCCACTGTTTGCTCGGTATCGCTGGCCACTTTATAGTCTGTGGTTTGCAAACCAAGACCGGCTTCCGCTTTGAAGCTGCGAATATCGTCTTTGATCAGGGTTTTACCTAAACCAAGCGTGTATAGAGAGTCTAGATTTAGATCAGCGAACTCATCCGCTTCAAAACGAGTTTGGATAAAGCTGTAGTAATTTTTATCTTCAGCATAAAAACGGTTGTACTGCAGGTCGGCGACATAACGCTCCTGAGTCTGTACACTGTCCTCAGATTTGTTATTGACTTCAAAGGCGCTCTTCATTTCGTAAACCGGCTGGATGTAGTCCAGTTTAATCGCTCCGATAATCGCGGTGCTTTCGGTATTTCCTGTGTTGTTGGTATAGCCGAATTCACCTGCGCCTTTTAAGCCATTATCATCTGCCTGTGCACCAAAACTTAATGCTGTTAGCAGGGTTGCTGAAGTCAATAAAACGTTACGTTTTTTCATCGTTTCACTCTCATTTATATGCAAATTAATCAAAAATTTTGCGCATTATAGAGTAAAGCGACGCTAAATTTCGTACTAACGTGCTGAAAATACACAAATAATCGATTTAATGCGGGCATGCAGCCAGTAACGAATATAGATTTGGGTTACAGAAATCGCATAAATATTTGGTGTATAGTCAGCATAAGTGTGAGGAAGTTTGCTAAAATGTCGCGTTAATTCGTAGTTGATTTGATAATGGAATTAAAGAATGAAATTAGATTTTTTAGATTTTGAACAGCCAATTGCTGAGCTGGAAGCCAAGATTGATGAGTTACGTCATCTTGATGGCGGTGGCATGGACCTTATTCAAGAGATTGCTGCACTGGAAGAGAAGAATAAGAATCTAACCGAATCTATTTTTAAGAGCCTGACAGATGTGCAAATTGCACAGTTGGCTCGCCATTCTCAACGTCCTTACACTAAAGATTATATTAAAGAGATCTTTACTGACTTTAAAGAGCTGCATGGTGATCGTGCTTTTGCGGATGATTATGCGATTGTTGCCGGTCTGGCGCGTATTGATGATCAGCCGGTAATGGTGATCGGCCAGGAAAAAGGGCGCGATACCAAAGAGAAGATCAAACGCAATTTTGGTATGCCGCGTCCAGAGGGCTATCGTAAAGCACTGCGTCTGATGAAGACGGCGGAACGTTTCGGTCTGCCGATTGTTACCTTTATCGACACTCCTGGTGCTTATCCTGGTATTGATGCCGAGGAGCGTGGGCAGAGTGAGGCGATTGCCCGTAATCTGATTGAGATGGCGGAGCTAAAAGTGCCGGTTATCTGCACCGTTATCGGTGAAGGTGGTTCAGGTGGTGCGTTGGCTATTGGTGTTGGTGATGTGACTATGATGATGCAGTACAGTACCTACTCGGTTATTTCGCCGGAGGGCTGTGCTTCAATCTTATGGAAAAACGCAGCCAACGCTAAAGATGCGGCTGAGGCACTAGGCATTACCGCACCTCGATTAAGCCAGTTAGGTCTGATCGATCATATTATTCCAGAGCCATTAGGTGGTGCGCACCGCAACCCTAAACAGGCGGCGGAAAACTTAAAGATCGCGCTAAAAACACAGTTAGCGGCGCTGTCTGAACAGCCTATCGAGGCATTGCTGGATGCGCGTTACCAACGTTATATGAGTTACGGTAATTTCGATGACGCTTAATTATTGATTTAATTGACTTTGTAAGTCGCTGTAATCGTAATAAAATCACTGCAGGTTATTTAACCGCAGTGATTTTTTTGTTTATGGTGAGCTGCTTTTTATTTTAGAGGGTATTTGTGCAATTTCCGACGCTATCTGCTGAGCTACACAGGTTTGCTTCACTGTTTCAGTCCGGAAGGGTGAAAGTCGCTTTCAGTGGCGGTTTGGACTCAACCGTTTTACTGCACGCACTGGCGCAGGATCCGACCATGCATCGACGCCTGCAGGCCATCTATATTGATCATCAACTCCAGGCTGAATCTGCACAATGGGCGGAGCACTGCGCCGCCATCTGTAAGCAACTGATGCTGCCTTTTGAAGCTATTCAGGTTCAGCTGAGTAATCAATCTCGCCAGGGTGTGGAAGCCAGAGCACGACAAGCCCGCTATCAGGCACTGTATTCTAAACTTTCAGTCAGCGAGGTGCTGCTTACTGCGCACCATCAACGCGATCAGGCTGAAACCTTTCTGCTCAATCTGCAGCGTGGCAGTGGCGTTGCCGGCCTGGCAGCTATGCCTTATCAAAAAAGTGTCGCCTTAAATCAATCAGATCAAAGCTGGCATGTGCGTCCATTATTGCATGTGCCCTATGCCGAGTTAGTCGCTTATGCTAAAGCATTTAATCTCAAGTGGATTGAAGATCCAAGTAATGCAGAACTGAACTTTAAGCGCAATCAGGTTCGTCATCAGTGGTTGCCGGTTTTACAGCAGGCCTGCCCAACTATTGAGCAGCAGATTCAACGTGCCGCTGCACACCAGTCTGAAGCAATGCAACTGCTGCAACGACTGGCTGAACAAGATATGCAGCAGGGGGCATACAACGCGCTGTATATTGATCTTAATAGTTATCAAACGCTGGATTGGTCAGGCCTGAAAAATGTATTGCGGCACTGGGCCAAAAAACACTTTAATCTGTCTCTGAGTTACGATCATCTACAGTGGATTCAATTGCATACTGACAATCAAAGTCACTCTCTGGCCAGTCTGCAGCTGCGTGACGGTAGCTTGAGACTCTATCGGAAGAGGCTTTACTATGTCATTGAAGCTAAAACAGAATACGCTATTCCGATGAGAGAGATTATTGAGACTTCAGGCCTGACAGAACGGCTGACCGCAAGTGAGTGTTTTTCGGTTGAGTTGCCAGCTGCCTGGTTGGAGGGGGAGTTGTCCAGACTGACAATAAGAGCGCTTAGAGAGGATGACTCCGCCAATAGCAAACGCTTAAAGAAATGGTTTCAGCAAATGGGAATTCCAGCCTGGCAGCGGCAGTGGTGGCCAGTGTTGGCCCACGATGATCAACCGCTGCTGTTATGGGGGGCTGAAGGCATTTTTAATACCGACAAAACACAGAGTTTGCAGGTTGAATTGAGCACAGCGCGAACCTTATTAAAGACTCGTAAAGTAACCCTTTCGATTATGGATATTGAGCGTTTCAGTCACGCTTAGTTTTCAGGTTTGCTGTGATAAAGTGGCCGAGACAATTTTCAGGCAATCTAATGTGATCCATCTATGATAAATAACATTGATGAAATGCTGCTAGTAGGCTATAATTCCCTTCCATTCTGATTCATCTAATTCTTAGATTCAAAACGTTCAATAAAGTGTACATAAATGACTAAATTTATTTTCGTGACAGGTGGGGTTGTTTCGTCCTTAGGTAAAGGAATTGCATCGGCTTCATTAGGTGCCTTGTTAGAAGCTCGAGGCCTCAAAGTCAGCATGTTAAAAATGGATCCTTACATCAATGTTGATCCAGGAACAATGAGCCCACTTCAGCATGGTGAGGTATTCGTAACGGATGACGGTGCGGAGACGGATCTAGATTTGGGGCACTATGAACGTTTCGTTCAACGCCATTTTACCCGTCGCAATAGTTTCTCTACCGGACAGGTCTACGAGAGCGTGATTCGTAAAGAGCGTCGTGGTGACTATCTAGGTGGTACGGTACAGGTGATTCCTCACGTGACCGACGAGATTAAAAAACGCATTCAGTCTGCCGCTGCCGGTTCGGATATCGCTTTAATTGAGGTGGGTGGAACCGTTGGTGATATTGAGTCTCTACCTTTCCTGGAAGCGATCCGTCAGTTGAGTATTGAAGTCGGTCGTGATCGTGCTCTGTTTATGCACTTAACTCTGCTGCCATATATTGCAGTAGCAGGTGAAGTTAAAACCAAGCCGACACAGCACTCGGTAAAAGAGTTGCGCTCGATTGGTATTCAGCCAGATATTCTTGTCTGTCGTTCTGAAATTCCTCTAGCAGAGAACGAGAAGCGTAAGATCGCTTTGTTTACTAATGTCCCTGAGAAAGCCGTGATCAACTCTTTAGATGCACGTACCATCTATGAAGTGCCGCGCATGTTGCATGAGCAGGGTATGGATGAGTTGGTGGTGAATCACTTCCGCCTGAATGATATGCCGGTGGCAGACCTTTCTGATTGGGATGAAGTGGTTTACGATCAACTGAATCCTGAAAAATCAGTTGAAATTGCCATGGTTGGTAAGTATGTGGATCTAACCGAAGCATATAAATCACTGATCGAAGCGTTGGTGCATGCCGGTATTCACACTAAGACTAAAGTGAACATTCACTATCTGGACTCAGAAGAGATTGAGAAAACCGGTATTGATGTGCTTAAAACCATGGACGCCATTCTGGTTCCTGGCGGTTTCGGTGAGCGTGGTGTTGAAGGTAAGATTCAGTCAATTCAATTCGCGCGTGAGAACAAAGTACCTTATTTAGGTATCTGTTTAGGAATGCAGATGGCGGTGACAGAATATGCCCGTCATGTTGCAGGTCTTGAAGGTGCCCACAGTACCGAGTTAAACCCTGAAACGCCTCACCCGGTGGTTGCGCTGATTACAGAGTGGACCGATGAGAATGGTCAAACTATTGAGCGTGATGAGAATGCCGACTTAGGTGGCACTATGCGCTTAGGTGCTCAGAACTGTCGCCTGAAAGACGGTTCGAAAATCCGTGAAGTGTATGCGAACGAGATGATCAGTGAACGTCACCGTCATCGTTATGAAGTAAACGACGGTTATGTTGCTAAATTGGAAGAAGCGGGGCTGATTTTTGCTGGCCGCTCTGAAGATGGTAGCCTGGTAGAAACCATTGAGATTGCCGATCACCCTTGGTTTGTCGCCTGCCAATTCCATCCTGAATTTACTTCAACACCACGTAATGGCCATCCACTGTTTGAAGCGTTTGTTGAAGCGGCTAATAAGCACAAAGCATCTTAAGAGAGTTATTAAATGAAACTATGTCATTTTGAAGCGGGTATTGATCAGCCGCTGTTTCTAATTGCCGGTCCATGTGTGATTGAGTCTGAGCAGTTGGCGATTGATACCGCGGGTCAGTTAAAAGAGATGACGGATGAGTTAGGTATTCCGTTTATCTATAAGTCCTCTTACGATAAAGCCAATCGTACTTCAACCAACAGCTTTCGTGGCTTAGGGATTGAAGAGGGTTTGCGTATTTTACAAAAAGTGAAAGATGAGATCGGCGTTCCGGTTTTAACGGATGTGCATGAAGACACTCCGCTTGATGAGGTTGCTTCGGTGGTGGATGTCATGCAGACACCGGCTTTCTTGGTGCGTCAAACCAACTTTATCCAGAATGTCTGTCGTCAGGGTATTCCAGTCAATATCAAGAAGGGGCAGTTCCAAGCGCCTTGGGATATGGATCAGGTTGTTGCCAAAGCGCGTGAAGTGGGTAACGAAAATATTATGGTCTGTGACCGTGGTACCTCATTTGGTTACAACACTCTGGTGTCGGATATGCGCGGTCTTTCTAGAATGCGTCAAACCGGTTGCCCGGTAGTTTTTGATGCAACGCATTCGGTACAGCAGCCAGGTGGACAGGGTTCTACTTCAGGTGGTCAGCGTGAAATGGTGCCGGTTTTAGCGCGTTCAGCAGTCGCAGCCGGCGTTTCTGGTGTGTTTATGGAAACACACCCAGATCCTGCTAATGCATTAAGTGATGGTCCAAATATGTGGCCGATCGATAACTTAAAACCACTGCTGCAAACTTTAAAACGATTAGACGACTTAGTGAAGTCAGAAGGGTTTATTGAAGAGACCCTTAAATAACAGGACTTTAGCAGCGTAGGTTTGTCATACCTGTGAAACATAAGTCAATTATAATTACTCAGATACTTAAATTTTTATAGATAGGAAATAGATAATGTCATTGATTAAAGATATTAAAGCTCGTCAGGTGATCGATTCACGTGGTAACCCAACCGTTGAAGCGGATGTAACCTTAGAAGATGGTTCATTTGGTCGTGGTATTTCTCCATCAGGTGCATCAACAGGTTCTCGTGAAGCAATCGAACTGCGTGATGGCGATAAATCTAAATTTGGTGGCAAAGGTGTATTGACTGCAGTAAACAACATCAACACTGAAATCAGAGACGCTTTGATTGGTAAAGATGCAATGGATCAAGCGGCAATCGATAACGCTATGATCGCTTTAGACGGTACTGACAACAAAGGTCGTTTAGGTGCTAACGCAATTCTTGCAGTTTCTATCGCCACTGCTCAAGCTGCTGCACAGTCTAAAGGTGTGCCTCTTTACGCTTACCTTAAAACAGATGACTACAAGATGCCTGTTCCGATGATGAACATCATCAACGGTGGTGAGCACGCAGATAACTCGGTTGATTTCCAAGAGTTCATGATCATGCCGGTTGGTGCGCCTTCTATGTCTGAAGCACTGCGTTACGGTGCGGAAGTATTCCACGCACTTAAGAAAGTACTAGGTAACAAATGTTATAACACTGCGGTTGTTGATTAAGGTGGTTTCGCACCTGACTTTAATTCTAACGAAGAAGCGCTACAGGTTATCCTTGAAGCGATCGAAGCGGCTGGTTATAAAGCGGGTGAAGACATCATGATCGCTATGGATGCGGCGTCTTCTGAGCTTTATAAAGATGGTGTTTATACACTGGCTTCTGAAAACAAAACTCTGACTTCTGAAGGTATGGTTGACCTTCTTTCTGAGTGGGTTACTAACTACCCGATTATCTCTATCGAAGATGGTCTAGACGAGTCTGACTGGGATGGGTTCAAATACCAGACAGAGAAAGATGGTAACCGCCTACAGATCGTTGGTGATGACCTATTCGTAACTAACCCTAAGATCCTTGCTGAAGGGATTGAAAAAGGGATCGCTAACTCTATCCTGATCAAAATCAACCAGATCGGTACTCTAACTGAGACTTTCGAAGCGATCGCTATGGCTAAGAAAGCGGGTTATACTGCGGTTGTTTCTCACCGTTCAGGTGAAACTGAAGATACAACCATTGCGGACATTGCGGTTGCAACAGGTTGTGGTCAGATCAAAACCGGTTCTATGTCTCGTACAGACCGTATCGCCAAGTACAACCAGTTAATCCGTATCGAAGAGCAGTTAGGTGCTGATGCGGTTTACCCTGGTAAAGAT
>CAZNML010000055.1:0-12643 GCA_964574275.1 uncultured Thiosulfatimonas sp.
CAGTCCTATTTTCTAGCCGTAAACTTTTTACGCAGTTATAAAAAAAGGGGCTTAACAGCCCCTTTTATTACAGCTAGCTATTAATGTTGCTAATCTTTAATAGACAACATCATACTCATAGTATGTTTTTCACGTGCCGGTATCACTACCGCATTATCAAATACATTCCCCGCTTCGACACAGACAAAATCTGACCAGGCCTGATCATCTATATCAGCAAACCCTTTAACAATCTCTTCGCCTGGATTCCAAACAATAGTAGATGCGGCGTTGTGCTTCTCTATTAATAGATTACGTGACATCTGTGTATCGCTGATAATAATATCTTTATGCTGATCAGTGAAAACCGAGTCCATTGGTGGTGCCAGCGTAATCGACTCATTGCATTTAGCCACTGCAGCCGGTTCACATAAGGTGTCATGCTCAATACTGCCCTCTACCCCAGAAATATTTAGCGCTGTAGCTTGGCTAACACTGAAATAGCTATGCAAAGCTTCGGTGATCTCAATGTCATGTTCATTAGTATTATGCGTGGTCAACGATACGGCCAGCTTCTCACCAATCTCTACCCGCAGCTCCAAATGAAAATGGTGTGGCCATAAAGCCAGGCTGTCTTCATCCGCATCGGTGGTCAACACCACCTCGGTCACGCCTGAATCTAAATTCATGACATGATCCAGGTGCCATACTTTATTACGCACAAAGCCATGTGCCGGCAGGCCTGACTGTTTTGCGCCACCAAACCAGGGCCAGCAAACTGGAATACCACCTCGAATCGGCTTGGCACCATTATAGACTGCCGCTGGACTGACCCATAATAGGTCCTGGGCGCCTTTAGGGGTGAAACTCAATATAGAAGCACCATGCGTCGTCAGAGCGGCAGAAGCAAAATCATTCTCCACCTGAATCAGCATAATATTGTCTTGCATGGAGAAGGTGACACCCTCCGCTGTAAATTGACTGGCGAACTGTTGTGGCATAACCTCTCCTAAGACGGTATTAGATTAGATATAACAAGCTGTAGATTAGTAGACGGCGCTACTAGATGGCGCTGACTCGATTAAGCGCGCCACTCAGTAAGTGTTTGCTCAAGCAGTTCCGCCGGATAGTCACCGGTGACATAAGCTTCACCAATTGACTTTAACAGCACCAAACGGATGGTACCGGCCTGCACTTTTTTATCGCCCGCCATTAGATCCATATATTTATCATTTGGCATCTCTGCCACACCCGGTGGATAGACCGGCAGCTTAGCGCGCTCAAATAGCTTTTGAGTACGTTCAAAGTCTGCGTCACTAATATTGCCCTGCAGACGAGACATATATAATGCCTGCATGGTACCGGCACTGACCCCTTCACCGTGTAACCAGCTGCCATAACCCATACCCGCTTCAATCGCATGACCAAAAGTGTGTCCCAAATTGAACAGCGCACGCATACCCGCCTCTTTTTCATCCAGCGCCACAATGCGTGCCTTATTGGCACAAGAACGCTCAATCGCTTCAGCCAACACTTCCGAATCACGCGCCATCAGAGCCTCTAAGTTCTGCTCCAACCACTCAAAAAATGGGTAGTCGCCAATCAGACCATATTTGATCACCTCTGCCAGACCGGCTGCTAACTGGCGATCCTCTAAGGTATTCAGCGTTTTGGTATCGATAATGACACACTGTGGCTGATGAAAAGCACCAATCATATTCTTGCCTAACGGATGGTTGACACCGGTCTTACCACCCACCGAGGAGTCCACCTGTGATAATAACGTTGTCGGCACCTGTACAAAATTAACGCCACGCTGGTAGGCTGCTGCTGCAAAACCGGTCATATCACCAATCACGCCGCCGCCTAAGGCAACCAAGGTGCAGCCACGGTCAAAACGTTTACCGATCAGCTCATCAAACACCAGATTCAGGGTCTCTAAATTCTTATAGTTTTCACCATCCGGCAAAATGACACTCTCAACCTCATAACCGGCAAAGGCCTGTTGACACTTCTCTAAATATAGAGGGGCAACCGTGGTATTAGTGACAATCAAAACCTGCTTGCCCTTAATATAAGGTTTAACCAGCGCCGCATCGCCTAATAAATCTTCACCAATAAAAATCGGGTAACTTCTGTCGCCTAAATCAACGTGTAAGGTTTTCACTTGTGTCTCTCTTAAATTCTGTTCAATCTGTTTAATGTTAAATCACTTGTTCTGCGTGCAGCTGATCAACAATTTTCTTCACTACGCGGTGCACCGGAACCTGCTGTGTCTCAATCACTAGGTCCGCCATCTCCATATACCAAGGCTCACGACGCTCCATTAACTCACGTAACACCTTGCCTGGATTCGGTTGTTGCAGCAATGGGCGATTACGGTCGTGCTTGGTACGCTGAATCAGTGATTCAACCGGCGACTTTAGATAGACGACAAAACCACGTGAGCGCAGATGCTTACGATTCTCTTCTCGCTCTACCACGCCGCCACCTGTGGCCAAAACCAGCTGCGGACGTTGCGTTAAATCATCCAGCACGCCCTCTTCACGATCACGAAAACCGGACTCTCCTTCAATATCAAAAATCATTGGAATCGACGCACCGGTGCGCTCTTCAATCACATGATCACTATCAACAAATTCATATTGAAGACGTTCGGCCAATACACGGCCGACGGTTGATTTTCCCGCCCCCATGGGGCCAACTAAAAATATACTTTCTTTATGCATAGACGCATTGTAATGGATTTAGGTTAACGCCTCCATTGTCATTTTTTGAAATCCTCAAGATTTACTCTAGCGGACATTAATAATTTATCTCACTGAATCGGCCTACGATTGAGTTGAACAGGCCTGTTTCGCTTTGACTCCCCGCGCTGTAATTTCTCTGTTAAAATAATATCCCCCTGAAAATAACTGGAGAAGATTTATGAGTGGTTCACTGTATATTGTTTCGGCCCCTTCCGGCGCTGGAAAGACCTCATTAGTCAGCAAACTGATTGAGATGGACAGCAGTATAAAAGTCTCTATCTCCTCAACCACACGAGCAATGCGTCCTGGTGAAGAAGATGGCGTCAACTACCACTTTTTAAATGTAGAACAGTTTCAGGAAAAAATTAAAGATAACGACTTTCTGGAGCACGCCCAGGTTTTCGACAACTTCTATGGCACCTCAAAAACTGCCGTTGAAGATCAGCTGGCAGCGGGCAAAGACGTAATTTTAGAGATCGACTGGCAGGGTGCACAACAGGTACGCAAACTGATCCCGAATGCCATCTCTATCTTCATTCTGCCGCCGTCTCAGGAAGAGCTACTACGCCGCCTAACCGGACGCGGTACCGACAGTGAAGAGGTCATCGCCCGTCGTATGCAAGATGCGGTCAGTGAAATGTCACACTACGATGAGTTTGACTATATTGTCATCAATAACAATTTTGATGTCGCACTTAAGCAGCTGCACAGTATTTTCTGTGCCGGCCGCATGAGAAAAAACAAACAGATCAACCAACATAAAAGCTTAATTGAATCGCTGGTCAGCGCTTAATCAATCCAATCAACTTAGGAGTTACGTAATGCCTGGATTTGAGATTTTTGACGAATCTGAAAAACAACAAATTAATGAAGTGATGGAGCAAGGCTTTACCTTTCGCTATAACTTTGATGGCATGCGTAATGATGTCTGGAAAGCGCGTGAACTGGAAGGCATGATCTGCCAGACACTGGATGTGAAGCATGCGCATCTGGTCTCCAGTGGTACCACTGCACTCTCTACCGCCCTGGCTTCTGCCGGTATTGGTGCGGGCGATGAAGTGATTGTGCCACCGTTTACTTTTGTGGCTTCAGTCGAAGCGATTGTCTTGGCCGGTGCAGTTCCTGTCTTTGCCGAGATTGATGAAACCCTGACCCTGTCACCGGAAGGCATTGAAGCTGCCATTACCCCACGAACCAAAGCGGTCAACTTTGTGCACATGTGTGGTTCAATGGGGAAGATGGATGAAGTCAAAGCCATCTGCGACAAACACAATATCGTGCTGCTGGAAGATGCCTGCCAGGCAACAGGTGGAACCTATAAAGGCCAGGCTCTGGGAACCATCGGTCAGGTAGGAACCCTGTCCTTCGATTCGGTAAAAACCATCTCCTGTGGTGAAGGTGGCGCAGTGCTGACCAATGATGAAGCCATCTATAACAACGCCCACATGTACTCTGACCATGGCCATGACCACATCGGTATGGATCGTGGTGCCGAAGACCACCCGATTATGGGCAGCAACTACCGTATCTCAGAGATGAATGCCGCTGTTGGGGTTGCACAGTGGAAAAAGCTGGATCGTATTCTAGAAATTCAGCGCCGTAATAAGAAAGCATTAAAAGAGGCCCTGGCACAGTACCCGGAAGTCTCTTTCCGTGAACTGCCAGATGCCTCAGGCGATAATGCCGGATTCTTGAGTGTAATCATGCCAAGCGAGGCGCGTGCACAAGAGGTGGTGGCAGGCCTGGCAGAAGCGGGCGTTGGCGCCGTGTTCTACTGGTATGCCAATAACTGGCACTACTTCAAAAACTGGACACACATTCAACAGATGAAAGGACCGGCAAAACTGCCGATTGAGTTGATTGCAGATCGTCCAGACTACACCAAAGTCAGTACGCCGAAATCGGATGACATTATGAGTCGCACTTTCTCCATGCTGATCCAGCTATCCTGGACAGATGCCGATATTCAAAGCCGCATCGATGCGTTCGAAACAGTATTTAAAAAATAGGTTTAATTCATGAAATTTCGTAACTTTAAAACCGTACCTAAAATGATCTTCGGACGTGGTGCATTTGACCAACTGGATGATGTGCTGGCGGATGAGCGCCAAGCCGCTGATGACTATGTGGTGTTTGCGGTCGACAGTGTGCATCAAACACTGCCGTTAAAAGACCGTATTCCGGCACTGCCACAGGATATGATTATCTGGGTAGACACTACCGACGAACCCAAAACCATCTACGTGGATCAGCTGACAGAAGAGGTTCAGGCATTTGGTAAAGGCAAAAACCCAGTGAGCGTAGTTGGCCTGGGTGGCGGCTCGGTGTTGGATATGGCAAAAGCGATCTCACTGATGTTAACCAACCCGGGTGGTTCGGCCTCTTATCAGGGTTGGGATCTGATTAAGAATCCAGCGGTTCACCATATCGGTATCCCAACGCTATCCGGAACCGGTGCTGAAGCGTCACGTACTACCGTTTTGACTGGACCGGATAAGAAGCTGGGCATGAACTCGGACTACACCGTGTTTGACCAGATCATTATGGATCCGGATCTGATTGCCGGTGTACCACGGGATCAGTGGTTCTATACCGGTATGGACTGTTATATCCATAATGTGGAAGCTTTGAACGGCACCTACATTAATGAGTTTGCCCGCGCCTTTGGTGAAAAGTCCTCTGAACTGTGTCATCAGGTATTCTTGGAAGATCACCCTGACTCTGATGAGAAGTTAATGATGGCTTCCTATATGGGTGGGCAGAGTATCGCCTACAGCCAGGTCGGAGCCTGCCACGCCCTGTCTTACGGCCTATCTTATGTTCTGGGTTATCACCACGGTATCGGTAACTGCATCGCCTTTGACGTTCTGGAAGACTTCTATCCAGAAGGTGTTAAGACCTTCCGCAAGATGATGGCCAAACACAATATCACTCTGCCTAAAGGCATTACCAAAGATATGAGTGAAGCCGATATGGATAAGATGATCAAAGTCGCCTCTGGCTTAGCGCCGCTATGGGAGAACGTCTACGGACCAAGCTGGCAAGAGAAGGTCACACCTGAGCTGCTTAGAGGGCTTTACGAAAAAATGTAATTCACCCTGCTGGTTTTGCAGACACCCAATTGCCATCGACACCACGTCGACAGCGATGTTGCTGCAAGACCACACCTCTGCACTAGCGACTCTTCACTGTTAACTTCTAAAAAAGCGACCTGTTTATGAATACCTATGTTTTTATCCCCGCGCGTTATGGCTCATCCCGTCTGCCAGGTAAACCTCTGAAACCGATTAACGGTAAACCGATGATTCAGCATGTTTATGAGCGCATTGCTAAGGCACAGGGCTTAGAGGGCGTTTATGTGGCCACCGATGATGATCGTATAAAAGAGGTGGTAGAGGGCTTTGGCGGTAAGGTCATTATGACTCCGGTAGAAGCCGCCTCCGGCACCGACCGTATTGCCGCCGCCGCCAATGCCTTAGGACTGAAAGATGATGACCTCATCGTTAATGTTCAGGGCGACCAGCCTCTAGTGCACCATGAGTCAATTGAAGATGTCATCGCCCCTTTCAAAGCAGCCGACTATGACGGCAGTTTTGAGATGAGCACGCTGTCCTTTAAAATCGTCAATGAGGCAGAGATCACCAATCCGAAAGACGTCAAACTGATTACCGATGTCAACGATTTTGCGCTGTATTTCTCACGCGCCACCATTCCGCATGGCCGAGACTACTGGGATCATGACAGCTTTAAACATTTAGGGGTTTACGCCTACAGCAAACGTTTTGTCGATACATTCAATACTTTGCCAATGGGTAAACTGGAGGACATTGAAAAACTGGAACAGCTACGTGCTCTGGAGTACGGCCATAAAATTAAAGTGGTTGAGAGCAAATGGGATTCGCCTGAAGTTGATCTGCCGGGTGATATTGCCATTATGGAAGCGCTGTTAACCGCTGGTCACTAATTTCACCAGGCCTGTTCACTTTTTAAACCTGCTCTATTCGGATTTCTGACATGCCCATCTATCAGCTGTTAATTCGTATTTTAAGCCCTCTAATCTGGCTGATTATCGCCATTGAAGCGATAAAAAGCCGAGGCGGTTGGCGCTTTTTTCTGCAAAAGATGGGCTTAAGCTTTCCCCCGTTAAAGCAATCTCAACAGAATCCGATCTGGATTCACTGTGCCTCCGTCGGAGAGGTCAAAGCCGCGGAAACACTGGTGCGTGCTCTACTGCCGAAACATGCAATATTGATCACCACCAATACCGCTACCAGCAAACCTCTGGTGAACCAACTGTTTGGCGACCAGGTCAGTCATCGCTATCTGCCGTTTGACTGGCCGTTTGCTTTACGTCGTTTCATTAAAATAAACCAACCCTCGCGCCTATGGGTTATGGAAACTGAGATCTGGCCCAACCTGTTTCGCGTAGCCAATAAACAGCAGCTCGAACTGTGCATTTTGAATGGTCGCTTAACCGAAAAAACCTTTAAAACACCGGGCTGGCTGCAGGCCGCCTACCGCAACAGTTTACGCCGTGTGGACAAGATCATCGCCCGCTCCGAGGAGGAGCTGCCCCGCTTTGTCAAACTTGGTGCCGACCCACAGCGCATCCAGGTGTTAGGCAATATCAAATATTCGGCCCAACCCGAAGCCCAGTCTCAGGTTCGCCCGATAGAGCGCGACTACATTCTCGCCGCCTCGACCCATAATGATGAAGAGCTGCAGATCACACAGCTCTGGCTGAAACAGCAGCGCCCAGAACTGCTGGTTATAGTGCCGCGCCACCCTAAACGCAGTGAACGCATTCAAAAGCAGCTGGCATTTCTAGGTGACAAGCTGCAGGTGGCCAGCAGAGGGGAGCAGCCCAATGCCGATACCCAGGTTTTTTTGGATGATCGCATTGGTAAACTGATTCCGCTCTATGCTTACGCCAAACTCGTCATTATGGGCGGCAGCTTTGCCCCCAAGGGCGGACACAATATTCTGGAACCGGCGGCCTTTAGAAAGGCGATTCTAAGCGGCCCAGACTATCGCGACTTCAAAGAGGAGATGGCATTATTACAAAACAGTAACGGCATTGTTATCTGTGCAGATTATGAGCAACTGAGCACGCAGTTAAGCGACTGCTTACAGCAGCCTGACAGAGCATCGACCCTGGGGAAAAATGCCTACCAGGCACTGCAGGCTCAGCAAAACACCCTAAAAAACTATCTGACTGCGCTGCATATCGACTGAAAAACACACTAAAAACAGCCTGTTGCGCTGAATTTTCACATTCACAGTGGACAAATTTAAGGTAAAATAGCTCCTTACTTAAATTTTTTGGATGGAAATTATGGCTCGCGTAACCGTAGAAGATTGTTTATCACAAGTAGAAAACCGTTTTGAATTAGTGATTGTCAGTGCCAAGCGTGCACGTCAGTTAGCGTCTGGTGCAGAACCGACTTTAGCTTGGGACAATGATAAGCCGACAGTCATGGCGCTGCGTGAATTAGCGGATAACAGCATTGACCGTGACACCGTAATGGCAGACCCTGACACCCCTCCATTCTTTAACTAAGCGTTAACACATCCAGCCTATGCCAACTCCGAGCTCAATTGACGGTCTAATAGAAAAAGCCTCCTTATACCTAAGTGAGGAGAGCGTTGACAAAATTAGAGTGGCGTTTGACTTCGGTGACTTGGCGCATGAAGGACAGACCCGTAAAGCGGGCGGTGCCTATATCTGGCACCCGGTTGCCGTTGCCGAAATCCTGGCAGAGATGCAGCTTGATCAGGAGAGCCTGATCGCAGCGATCTTACATGACGTCGTTGAAGATACCTCTTATACCAAAGCGGATATCGCCGATCGCTTCGGCGACAATGTTGCCGATATTGTCGATGGCGTTACCAAGTTAGGTAAACTCCACTTCGAAACCCCTCAAGAAGCTCAAGCGGAAAACTTCCGTAAAATGATGCTAGCCATGGCGCGTGATATTCGTGTCATCCTAATCAAACTGGCCGATCGTCTGCACAATATGCGCACCTTAGGCGTCATGCGTCCAGATAAACAGCGCCGCATTGCCAGAGAGACCTTAGATATTTACGCACCGATCGCCGCTCGTCTGGGAATCAATGCCGTGCGTATTGAGCTGGAGGATCTTGGTTTTAAGGCAATGCACCCGATGCGCTTTAGAATCCTGGAGCATGCCGTTAAGAAAGCCCGTGGCAATCGCCACGAGGTCATTAGCCAAATTACCGATACCCTGCAAAACCGTCTCAAGCAAGAGAACATCTCGGCAACCGTGATTGGACGTGAAAAGCATCTGTATAGTCTCTATAAAAAGATGCGCAATAAACGCCAGAATTTCTCGGAAATTTTAGATATTTTTGCGTTCCGCATCCTGGTCGAGACCGCAGACGAGTGTTACCGCACGCTGGGTGCCGTACACTCACTGTATAAACCGCTTCCGGGACGATTCAAAGACTACATTGCCATTCCAAAGCCGAATGGCTATCAATCCCTGCATACGGCGCTATTTGGTCCTTATGGTGTGCATCTGGAGGTGCAGATTCGTACCACCACCATGCATGAGGTGTCAGAGCATGGAATCGCAGCACACTGGCAGTATAAAGACAGTAGCACTACCAAAGCGCCAAGCCCAGTCGAAGTGCGTGCGCAGGAGTGGGTTAAGAACCTGCTGGAGATTCAACAGAGCGCCGGTAACTCACTTGATTTCTTAGAGAATGTAAAAATCGACCTGTTCCCGGATGTAATCTATGTGTTTACCCCGAAAGGCGATATTATCACCCTGCCAAAAGGCTCGACACCGGTCGATTTTGCTTATGCAGTTCACACCAATATTGGCCACGCAACCGTGCAGTGTCGCATTGATAAAAAGATCGTGCCACTGAGAACGCCTTTAGAGAGTGGTAAAACCATTCACATTATCAAAGGCAAAGAGGCCATGCCAAATCCGGCCTGGCTTAATTTTGTATCCACGGCTAAAGCACGCTCGCAGATTCGTCACTTCTTAAAGAACCAATACCCGGCACAAGCGATCGGCTTGGGTGAGAAGCTACTGTCAAAAGCACTGCATGTGCACAATATGGCTTATGAAGGGCTGTCGGACGAAGTTCGAGTCAGCTTGAGCGAACAGCTTAAAGTCGATAACTGGAACAATTTACTGAATGACATCGGCCAAGGAAATCGTATGGCCGGTCTGGTTGCCAAACAGATACACGATATTATCTTGGGCGCTGAAGATAAAGTTCCGACCGGCGCTAAAGCCCAGGAAGCCCCACTGGCAATTTCAGGAACAGAGGGCATGGCGATTAGCTTTGCCAACTGCTGCCACCCTATTCCTGGCGACGACATCGTCGGCTTTATCAGTACCGAAAAAGGTCTGGTTATTCACCGCAGTGAGTGCAGCAATGTGAATAAAGTCAAAAACCAACCGGAAAAACTACTGGACGTACACTGGGAACAGGAGCAGCAAGAGACCTATTTGGCTGAAATTCAGATTGAGGTGGAAAATCAGCGCGGTGCCTTGGCGACCATTGCCAACGAGATTGCCAAAAACAAAACCGATATTGAACGCGTTCGCTCCGAAGATAAGGACGAAACCTACAGCTTAATGAACTTTGTCATCGCTGTGCGTGATCGAACCCACCTGGCGCAGGTGATGCGTTTTCTAAAACGCGTGCCGATCGTCGAAAAAATTCAACGTGTTTAAGCCACTGCTGGCTGCTAAAAACCACATGCTATAAATTCAGCAGGCCTGCTGGTTTTGCTAAAATAATAACCCTGTTTAAACTCTACTAAGGATTAAGATTATGCGCGAAGTCATCGCCACCGATAAAGCACCACAAGCCATTGGTACCTACTCTCAAGCGGTACGTGTTGGCAACACCGTCTATCTTTCAGGTCAAATTGCGCTGATTCCAGAAACCATGGAGATGCGTGAAGGCGATATCTCTGAACGTATTCACCAAGTGTTTAAAAACCTAACGGCGGTATGTGAAGCTGCGGGCGGCTCTTTGCAGGATATCGCCAAACTGAATATTTTCTTAACCGATATGAGCCACTTTGCAACCGTTAACGAAATTATGGCTGAGTACTTTGAACAGCCTTACCCGGCACGCGCCGCGGTTGCGGTTAAACAACTTCCTAAAGACACCGATGTTGAGATGGATGGTGTCATGGCACTGTCTTCCTACTAAAGCGCTTTTTGGGCAGAACCTTAGCTTCTGCCCAAGCCTCTCCCCTCTATTGAACCCCATTGATAAAAAACGTCACTGTAAACTTTTCTGTTAACAATGCTCATTTTTAAGATTCACTCTATAATAGCGTTAACTGCTGCACTCTTATGCACATCCCAATAACCGATCGGAGTTTACACTATGACCCTGTTTACTGGCATTATGCTAACGGCTTTCAGTCTGAATATGGCGTATATCAGTGCCGCGTTTGCTGAACACAATCACAACCATCAACACCATCACGATCATGCCCCCCACCATCAGGCGCATAGCACACACAAGGCACATGAACATGGTGTCGCACAGATGCAATTGGTGATGGCTGAAGACAAACTACTGATTCAAATTGAGAGTCCGCTATTCAATATGCTCGGTTTTGAACACCAAGCCCATAATAAAGAGCAGCACCAGCTTGTGGAACAGCAGCTGCAACGCATCGAACAGGCTCAACTGATAGAACTGGATGCCAAAGCTCAGTGTGTTTTAGAGTCCAAACAGGTCAACCACCCTTTTGCAGACAGCCATGATTCTCACCAGCATCATGACCATGCTCACCATGAAAGCAAACATCGCGATATCGATTTTGAGTACCATTTCCACTGTAAACAGCCGGGCAAATTACAACAGGTCGATACCAAACCACTTTTCCAGGCTTGGCCAAATTTACATAACCTGCGTGTCGAATGGATTAATCATCACCATCAATCGGCGGCGACTCTAAACCGTAGTAGTACTATTTTGCGTTTTGAGTAAATAAAGCACCGAACTGTCATGACGAACCCAAAGCGCCCCATCATTGAGATTGAAAACGTAAAGTTCCACTGGCCTCAGCAAAAGCAGACACTGCTTGATATTGAGCGTTTTGAGGTAGAGGCGGGGGAACACCTTTTTATCCAGGGTGCGAGCGGCAGTGGTAAAAGCACCTTACTCAATCTAATGGCCGGAGTGTTAACGCCTCAGCACGGACAAATCAAACTACTCGGTCACGAGTTAAACACGCTATCCAGCGCCCAAAAAGACCGCCTGCGTGCCGACCACCTTGGCATAGTGTTTCAGCAGTTTAATCTGCTGCCCTATCTCAATGCATTGGAGAACATCCAGCTTGTTTTGGAGGTCTCCGCCGCACGCATGCAACGCGAAAAACAACTTGGAAAACCTGATGAGCGGATTCGGGCCTTACTGTCAGAGCTCGGGTTAGATGAATCGATCACTACCCAGAAAGCGACCCAACTCAGTATCGGCCAACAGCAACGTGTTGCTGTGGCACGCGCCCTGATTGGACAACCAGAGATTTTGATTGCCGACGAGCCGACCTCCGCCTTGGACAGCGACAGTCGTGAGCGTTTTTTAAGCCAGCTGTTTCATGCTGCAGCAGACGCCAATACCACCATTATCTTTGTCAGCCACGACCAAAGTTTACAGTCAAACTTCAGCCGTTCGATCAATCTATCAGAGCTCAATCAAGTCAAACGTTTGGAGTGCTTATGAGTCGTGCTCTGCTCAATTTAGCAATCAAAAGCGCAGCCAACCGCCGCACAAACCTGCTGTTAGCCATCTTCTCCATCGCTTTAAGTATTACGCTGCTGTTAAGCATTGATACCATTCGCAAACAGACCAAGCAGAGCTTTTTAAATACCGTGTCAGAAACGGATCTGATTGTCGGCGCACGCAGT
>CAZNML010000056.1:0-6253 GCA_964574275.1 uncultured Thiosulfatimonas sp.
GAAAACTCATTTAAGCCATTGACCAAGCCACGTTGTGAGCTTTTAGCCAAATCCAGCTTACTATTTAAAGCCATTGACCAGCTCAAACCCTGATTCAAACCTAAAAACAGTGTGGCAACCAGTATCCAGTTCCAGTTCGGTGCCCAGTAGAGTAAAAACGGAATCGGCAAAGCGGCCAACCAACCGATAATCAAAATAGGACGGCGACCATAACGATCGGCCAGGCGGCCTGCAACTAGATTCATGGCCGCTTTAACTAGGCCAAATACCACCACAAATGCCGTTAACAGCACAAACTGCTGTTGTGCCAAACCAAACTCATCCGTTGCCATGGCCGGCAGAACCGTACGGGTTAAGCCGATCATACAGCCAACTAGAAACACCTGCACCAACTGATGCGCAAACTGATTTAAATTAAGGCGAATACCGTGCACCTGTAATGTGCTTTCCATTTTGGAGATAATCTCACTATTCAACTAGATGGTTGAATAATATGAAAACAGGCCTATAATTGTCAAATAATCTTTTGATTTATTGAAGTTTTAGGCATTTAATAATGATTAACTAGTTTCACAAGTCTATAAAGCACTGGAGAACATTATGTTACGTAACCTGACCGGTTTAACTCTAACGATCGCTCTGATTTCGACTCTCTGGAGTCTGCCCGTGCAAGCGCAGGAGATAAAAGAGCGGTTTAACGACTTAACGGTGAATGCCAAGCTGGTTTTAGCCGAAGGAAAGACGCTAAAAGATGAAGTGGTCCTACTGACTCACGGTACTTTGACACACAATGGACGAGAGACCTATCAATCCATTCAAACACTGTTAGCAGAGAACGGCATTAGCTCCTTGGCACCCAATTTGAGCCTGAATATCAACGATCGTCATGGGGAGTATGACTGCAACCAGTTGCATACTCATCAGCATGAAGATGCCATGCTGGAAATCGACTTCTGGGTCAAATGGCTTCAATCTCAAGGCACCACCAATTTAACCTTAATGGGTCACTCCCGCGGTGGCAATCAAACCGCCTGGTACAGTGTCGAACAGGACTCTGACATCATTAAAAAGGTGGTGTTAATTGCCCCACAAACCTGGTCGCATGCCGCAGAGCAAGCCGACTATAAAAAGAGATACGGCACCGATATAGCTCCACTGCTTAACAGAGCAAGTGAGTGGGTGAAACAGGGCAAAGGACACAAAAAACTGGAAAACATCGACTTTATCTACTGCAAAGATACCCAAGTTTCGGCACAGGCATTTGTCAGCTACTATGGTAATGAGCCGCGCATGGATACCCCAACGTTGCTTGAACAAGCCGTCAAACCGACTCTGGTTATTATCGGTTCAGCCGACCAGGTGGTTGCGGACTTAACCGCCAAGATGAAAAAAGTGAATAACAAGCAAGTCAGCAGCTATATTATTGAGGATTCAGATCACTTTTTTCTCGATCTGTTTGCGGAAGAGTTGGTCGAAGTCGTGGTCGAATTTATGCAGGAATAGATTGTGAAAAACACACATTGTGAAACCGATATTAAACTGTGCCTATTTGAACAACTGGCACAGATAGGTAAAGCGCTGGGTCATGCCAACCGCCTGCTTATTTTAGATCTGCTGGCACAAAAAGCGTGCTCGGTGGAGAGCTTAAGTGACAAACTGGATTTAACTATCGCTAATGTCTCCAAGCACCTGCAAAACCTAAAACAGGCAGGCCTGGTTATAAGCGAGGTGCAGGGAGCACAGCGCATCTATCAACTGACTGATTCTGAAATCACGCCGCTGATCCAGTCTTTAAGAACCATTGCCGAGAACCAGATGAGCGAAGTCACCCGGCTGCTGAATGAAAAACTCCATCCACGTGCTCCGCTGATGCCATTTAATCCCAAAGAGCTGAAAAAAGCGCTGCAGCAACAGAGTGTGACGCTATTAGATGTGCGCCCCGAGGATGAGTTTGCGGCCGGCCACATTCCCGGATCCATCAATATCCCGATTGAAAACCTGGCAACCCAGCAAACTCAACTGGCCACTGATAAACCGATAATCGTTTACTGCCGAGGCCCCTACTGCTTATGGTCCTACGAGGCGGTTGAGCAGTTACAGAACGCCGGCTTAAATGCAAGCCGCTTGCCGGAAGGTTACCCTGAGTGGCGCTTTGAGCAGTTATCGAACAGCTAAAACTATCCTCTCTACGCAGGTTTATCAGCAAAAAGTATCTGCAAATTTGATACCCGGCACTATAATTGAGAGAGCACTTAAGCAGTGTCATAAAAAAATAAAAAACCATGTTTTATCAAAAAGATAAGCTGGTCTTCTATGCCTGCATAACTATTTTCTATATACAGACCATATACAAAATATATACTTATAGACAATAGTGCCATCATATTGCCTACACACTTATTTTAGTTCGCGTTTTAAGGATTATGACTTTGCCAGCCAGCTTATTGAAAAAACCGTCTATTTACACCCTGACGCTGATGCTGTTATTGGGTTTCAGCAATCAAAGCCAAGCCCAAACCAGCTCCTATGCAGAGGCACTCAAACTGTTTAAAAGCAAGCAGTATCAAGCGGCCTATCATAAATTTGCCACACTGTCTGAAGCCGACTATACCTCACAGAACATTAACTTCTATCTGGCCCGTTCAGCTACCTTAACCAACCGTCTGGATGAAGCCATTATTACCTATGAACGCATTTTGATTCTAAATCCTGGCAATACCCGCAGCAAACTGGAGCTGGGACGCCTCTACTATAAAAGTGGCAGTTATGCCCTGTCGGAGTCCTATTTTAAACAGGCTCTGGCAGACAATGTACCGCGACAGGTTGAAGAGAACATTCAACAATATCTGGCAGCCATTAAACAGAAGAAAAACAAATCCTCAATGACGGCCGCGGTCATACTCGGTGTCGGTTTTGATTCAAATATCAATACCGCCCCCTCTGCCGCCTCCTGGTATATACCAGCATTCGGCCTCGACTTCGAAAATGCTACCGATGCCATTGAAAACAGTTTTCACCAGCAAACCGTTATCTTAAACCACTATCACAACTCCACCGAAGAGTTAGGCTTTGCCATTAAAAACACCCTGCTCGCCTACTCCAAGGCCTATCCGGGTGAGAGTGATTACAATATTCTGTATGGCCAATACAGCCCGGCTCTCGTCTTTGCCGAACAGCATAAGCGCACGGAGTTGGCGCTGGAGTTTAGCCATATGGACTACGGTGGACAGAGCTACCTTAGTATCTATGGGGTAAAACCTAAGGTCACCTTCCAGCCTGATGCCAGTGAAACCGTGTCACTGCAAGCCAAACTGCAGAAAAAGAACTACCAGCAAACTGCCAAAAAACAGCGTAACTCGGTATTTAGTGAACTCTCCATGCGCTACCAGAAACTCGCTGGAGCGGAGCTGAGCTGGAATGTCAAAGTGGCTCTGCAAAGCGAGAGTAAAGACAAAGGCGATCTATACGATGTTGATTATCAATCTGCCAGCGCCCAGACAGGAATTAACTACCTGCTCTCCGCCAATACCAAACTCGGTGCCAGCCTGAAAATTGAGCAGAAGAACTATCAGGATGCCAGTCCGTTTTTCTATGATCAACGTCAGGATAACCGACGTAAAGCCAGCTTGGAGTTAACTCAGAGAGTAGGGAAAAATCTGTCCGTACAAGCTTTGGTGGAGCGTTCAATCAACCGCTCCAACCATCAACCTTTTGAGTACGATAAAAACGCAATGGCTCTCAACCTAATCAGCAGATTTTAAAAGGCTAGACCTATGAAACCTATAATCCTCTTGTTCACTTTGCTGTTCAGCTTTGAGGCGCTGGCCTCGATCGGCGTCATTACTGCAGTCAAGGGTTCTGCAACGGTGGAGCGTAATCAACAGATTATTCAAGCCAAAGCCGGTTTAACAATCGAGCAACAGGATACCATCAGCACGCAGGCCAATACCTTACTGCAAATAATCTTCTCCGACAAAACCACTGTCAGCCTCGGTGCCAATACGCGCTTTGCCGTCAACAGCTACCTGTATGACAATGCTAACAACTCCGCAGCCGAGCTCTCTTTAACCAAGGGCTTCTTAAAATCGGTTTCAGGCAAAATTGGTAAACTGGCTCCACAACGTTTTAAAATCCGTACTAAAACTGCCACCATCGGTATTCGCGGTACTATCTACTCGATTTATGCCAGTGAAAAGCAGACCATACTCAAAACCTTCCAGGGGGAAACCTACCTGGTTGATAACGCTTCCGGCAAAAGCTATAGCGTGCCGCAAAACAGACAGTTGAGCTTCAATAATGTCACTAAAGAGGCCAAAATCAGCAAAATTAAAGTGACCGACATCTTGGTCAATAAGCAGGGTAAACAACAGGATAAAGGGCAAGGATCCAACCAGAAATCACAGAACAAAGACAGTAGCGACAAAGATGACAACAGCAACAGTGAGACCAAAAGCACTGGAGAGTCTGCAGACAACACCGACACGGTAGGCAGTCTTGACAGCGATAACGGTGCAGAAACTCCACTACAGACTGATAACACCAATAATCTAGGCGATACCACCGAGGGCGTGGATGACACAGCAACCGACAGCAATACTGTCGATAACAGTGAAACAGCCAACGATAACAGCGGTAGCAGTGACGATAGTGAAGGCGCTAGCAGCGAGGACAGTGGCAGCAGTGACAATGGTGAAACAGCAGACAACGGCAGCAGTAATGACGATTCCACTTCAACTGGCACCTCTAACTCCACGACCACCAATGTTTTAGTCGGCAATGAAAAATTTACCTCTTACGGTTACACCGCAAACAGTGACAGCCATGCCATCACCGATGTCTGGTCTAAGGGGGTTGATCAAACAAGCACTGAAACGATTGATCGTTATCTCGCTGGGAAGGAGGTACGAGCAGAATACAATGGTGGCCTGTTGGCGGTTGATCAGGATGGTACCCAAGCCGAAGGAACCATTACCATTATTGTCGATTATAGAGCGACGGGATCAGAACCAAAGGTAACCGGTCAGATGGAGTACCGCTTTAATCAGGGACAGGACAATGAAGTGCACTGGAAACCCACATTTGAGGGCGATGTCAGTAATCAGGGCTTTCAGTTAAGCAACTTTAGTGATGCACAGGATGTGCAGAGCACCACAGGTTCATTAAGCGGCAAGTTTTACGGCGACAATGCTGCTGAAACCGCCGGTACCTTTGAACTGAATGGTGAAAATCAAACCACCGGGGTGGCGGTCAGTTCACAAGGCTCTTTTGCCGCAGATACCGACGACTTAACCAATGAACAGAGTCCAAGTGAAGCCATTATTGGCACCGAACGCACCAAGGTTCAAGCGGGAGCTGACAATCTCACCGCTTACGGTTACTGGCTCGAAAACAACGTCATCACCGAAGCGTGGGCAGTGGGCACCAACCAAACCAGCACCGAGGTGATTGATAACTATCTAAACAGCGACGCCGAAGCCACCTACAACGGCGAAGTGTTTGCTTTTGACCAGGATGGCAATCAGGCGGAGGGCACCATTCAAATCAATGTTGATTTTGCTAATCCAGACCAGGCCATTAGCGGCCATATGGATTATATGTTCAATAAAGGCTCCGGCGGAGAAGTACATTGGAAACCCACTTTTGATGGTAGCGTCAACAATCAGGGTTACACTGTCAGCAACTTCGGCGATGGTGAAGATATTGTTGATGCCAACGGCGAACTGAGTGGTAAATTCTATGGCAGTAACGGCCAGGAGACCGCCGGAACTTTCGAGCTAAAAGGCTTCAATAAAGATGATGCATCACAAACCAACCCGCTTACCTCTACCGGCTCCTTTAGCGGTATGAGTGACCAAAAAGAGGGTATTCACTATTAATATCGATCTCTACCATAAAGCCAAGTGATGAACCGTAAAAAGCACCTCTACAACCTGAGTGTCAGTGTAATAGGTGCCCTATTACTGACTCTCTCGTTTCTGTTCACCCCGCCCCAATTGCAATCCATCGACAATTCGCTACGTGACCTGTTTTTTCAGATACGTGGTGAAATCCCCACTTCGGGGGAAGTGGTCATTATTGATATTGATGAAAAAAGTCTGGCTCAACTCGGTCAATGGCCGTGGGAGCGAAACCTGGTTGCACAGCTGTTGCAGCAGCTTACTGATGATGGCGCCGGTATTATTGGTTTGGATATCGTTTTTGCTGAACCAGACAAAACCTCACCCGCTTACCTGAACCAAAAACACCAGTTGGG
>CAZNML010000056.1:6353-12553 GCA_964574275.1 uncultured Thiosulfatimonas sp.
CTGGAAATGATCCGTATCGCCAGTGAAAGCCCCACTATTAAAGTTAAATCGGATCAAACCGGAGTGGAGTCGGTACAGATCGGCTCTCTTAATATTCCAACCGATCGCTACGGCAAACTGTTTGTAAACTATCGCGGTCCCGGCCAGACCTTTCCCTATATCAGTGCCATTGATGTGCTTACAGGTAATTACGACAAAACCCAAATCAATGGCAAGTGGCTATTGATCGGCACCTCAGCAGCAGGCCTGATGGATCTGCGTGCCATGCCTTTTGATAATGCCTACCCAGGAGTTGAAGCGCATGCCAGTGTAATCGACAATCTGCTCGTAGGCGACACCCTATCCAAACCGGCTTGGATCGACTCACTCGACCTGTTTTTAGTTATTCTGGTTTTCTTATTCAGTTACCTGAGCTTTAACAAACTGCACACCTTCTGGCTAACCGTCACCGCCCTGTTGAGTTTTATCGGACTCTATCTGCTCATTGATTACATGCTGTTTGTTGAAGGGCTGATTCTCAATATTCTGCTGCCTTTTGCCACACTGATATTTACCCTGATTTTCTCCACCCTCTCCAACTATTTTTTTGAAACCCGTCAAAAAAACCTGGTTAAAAGTAAACTGGCCAGCAAAGTCAGTCCGTCGGTGATGGGAGAGATTCTGAAAAATGAAACCGAAGGCATTATGCAGGGGCAAACTCGAGAGATTACAGTATTCTTCTCCGACTTGAGAAACTTTACCCACCTCTCCGAGGCGATGCCAAACCCGCAAACGCTAATCAACTTTCTCAATGAGTACACCACAGTGATGACCGATATTATCGTCAAACAACAAGGGACAGTAGACAAGTTTATCGGCGATGCCATTATGGCCTACTGGAACGCTCCCGTCAGTGTTGACAGACATGCTGATCGGGCAGTCAGTACCAGCTTACAGCAGCTCAAAGCACTGCAGCAGCTCAACCAACAAATCCTAAACAACCCCGAGTTTGCCTCTGTGAAAGAGCTGTGCCAACAAGAGCAAATTGAGCCAATCCGTATCGGTATCGGCCTGAATAGTGGAGAGGCCGTGGTCGGCGAAATGGGCAGTGCTGGGCGCAGTGACTACACTATTATTGGTGATACCGTTAACTTAGGCTCACGTCTGGAGTCACTGTGTAAATTCTACGGCTCCAGCCTCAATATCTCCGAATACACCAAACAGCAGCTGCAAGACGACTACATATTTCAATTTTTAGATCGTGTCACCGTTAAGGGTAAAAGCAGGCCTGTCGATATCTGGCAGGTGCATGACTTTGGAACAGCCAAAGGAGAACAACAGGCCTATTTAAATCAATACCATCACGCCATTGAACTCTATCAGCAGGCCGACTTCAATCAAGCACTTGCTCTGTTTGAAGAGTTGCAGGCCGCCACTATTGAAAAAAACAATAAAATCAATCAGATTTACATCAACCGCTGTTTGCACTATATTGAGAATGGCGCTGCAGATTTCAATGGCGTCTATGAACATACCAGCAAATAGTCTGTTGAGTTAAAACCGAATCCGTTTGGAGTGAGAAGATGATCAAAGTACTTGGTGCATCCGGTAGCTTAGATAGAAATCAAGAGTGCATCTCTTTTTTAGTGGCCGACAATATTGCCATTGACGCCGGTAATCTGATGCGCCCACTGGGACACAAAAGCAATGACATTGAGCATGTTTTCCTGACCCACGCGCATTTTGATCACATTCTAGACCTGCCTTTTCTGATCGAAACCCACTTTGAGTCCAGAAACAAGCCGCTGAAAATCTATGGTATTCAACAGACCCTCGACTACATTAAGCACCATCTGTTCAATGAGCAGATCTGGCCTAAGTTTCAAGACATCTTGCACCCGACTCATCAGCAGGCCCTGCTGTCCTTCGTTGAATTACACTATGATCAACCGGTACAAATTGATGACTTAAGTCTGACTCCGATAGAAGCCAACCACACCCCCGGATCGTGCGGCTATCTGCTGAAAAAAAATGGCGTCGGCTGCCTGATCTCAGGTGACACCTATCTCAACCCCAAAATTGCCGAACTGATTAATAGCGATGACAGTATTAAAAGCCTATTGATTGATGTCTCTTTTCCATCTCAGCTGGATGCCTTAGCCAAGGAGAGCAAACACCTAACCCCGAAACTGCTCAGCCAAATGCTGTGTGACTTCAAGCGTATCGTCACAATCTACCCATATCACCTGAAACCCGCCTATAAAAATGAAACTGTTGACGAGCTCAACAACCGCCAGTTACGTCCGCTGCTAAGCAAGATACTGGAAAGCGGGGATATTTTGGACGTGTTCCGGGATAAGGTGCAGGTGTCACACACCAAAATTGAGCCGGTAGCGGAGAATGAGTCACAATTGCAGTCGCTGATCGACATTGCGCAGGCGCTGTCCGCAGAGACCGACCTCAACCGTCTGTTAGAGATGATTGTTGAACAGGGAATGGAGTTCTCACACGCCGATGGCGGCACGCTCTATCGGGTGTCACCAGATAAAAAAGAGCTCATCTTTACCGTTGTACAAAATCGCAGTTTGGACATTAAAATGGGCGGTTCTGCCAATCCCATCAGCTGGGATAACCTGCCACTCTATTTAGAAGATGACCTGCCTAATGTTCGCATGGTCGCCGCTTTATGCGCTCTAAATAAAGAGGTGATTGTGATTGATGATATCTACCGCGAGCCGCACTTTAATTTTGAGGGCACCAAAAAATTCGATGCTTCAACCGGCTACCACTCCAGCTCGATGCTGGTGGTGCCATTGCTTGACCAAAACCATGAGCTGTTGGGGGTGCTGCAACTGATTAATAAACAGGATGTTGCCGGCAATCACATTCCTTTCCGCCTGCAGGATCAGAGAAATGCCATGGCACTGGCTTCACAGGCGGCGATTTCACTCACCAATACTCTATTGATCTTAGAGCTGGAAACCCTGTTTGAAACCGTCGTCGGCACCATTACCAAAGCCTTTGATGAGAAGTGCTCCTTTACCGGCGGCCATGTACGTTATGTCTCCGACCTGGCACAGATTATTGCCAAAGGCATTGATATCGATCAAAACTTCTATCCGGAAGTGAACTACAGCTTTGATGACCTGCACACCATTAAAATCGCTGCTCTGCTGCACGACATAGGCAAGATCGCCACCCCCGAGTTCATTATGCAGAAGTCAACCAAACTGGAAAAAACGGTTGACCGCATCCACTCTATCAAAGAGCGTATTGAGATTATCAAACGCGATAAAAAAATAGCGTGGCTTGAAACGCAATTAAGCTGCGACTCTGCAGATCAACTGCAGCAAATTGAGCAACAGTACCGCGCTGCAATACAGCAGATGGATAACGCCTTTGCACTAATTGAACAGACCAATAACGGCCTAAGATACTTGACCGATGAACAGCTTGCCGAAATCGAAAAAATGGCCGAACTGGAGTATGAGATAGACGGCAAAAGCTTGCCGCTGCTCAGCGAAGATGAAAAACTCAATCTCAGCATTCGTAACGGCACCTTAAATCAGGACGAACGCAACAAAATTATGGATCACGCCCGCGTCTCATTAGAGCTGCTGGAGACCATGCCCTTCCCTAAAAAATATGAGGACGTGGTGCATATTGCCGCCAACCACCATGAAAAGCTGGATGGAACTGGCTATCCGCGTGGATTAACGGCAGAGCAGTTAACCTTGGAAGATCGTATTCTAATCTTAGCCGATCTGTATGAAGCGCTCTCTTCTCAGGATCGTCCCTACAAAGATCCAAAGCCGCTCTCTGAGATCAGCCGCATTCTCTGTTTTATGGCCAATGATGGCCATATTGATAAAAAACTGCTGCGCTTCTTTTTTGAAAGTGGCTCCTATAAACAGTTCAATAAAAACCTGCGCAGCGACCAGCTGGATGAGTGGCAACTTAATTTAGATTAAGGACTAAAATAACCGTAAACAGAAACGTTAATACTGTCAGAAGCGTAAGGCTCCAATCAGTGTAATAGAACATTAAAACAACTGAGTTGACTATGACAGCGGATATCGCAACCATTTTAATCACCTTTGGTGGCCTGTTTATTATTGGCCTAATGGCCGATTTAGTTGGCCGGCATACGCCGCTGCCACGGGTTACCCTGCTGATCTTTATTGGTCTGTTAATCGGCCCCTCCTTTCTTAACTGGCTGCCGGACTTTACCTACGAATGGTTCCCTGTGCTGACGGACATCGCTCTAGCGATGATCGGCTTTATGCTGGGCAAGAGTTTAACCAGAGCCAAACTCACCTCTTTAGGCAGGCCAATTATCGGCATCTCGATTGGGGTGATGATTATGACTGCCAGTCTGATGTTTATTGGGCTGATTGCGCTTGGCGCACCGATTGAGCTGGCACTGATTCTGGCAGGCATTGCACCCGCCACCGCACCCGCTCCGGTGGTCGATGTTACCGACCAGCTGAATGCGCGCGGCCCCTTTACCGGAACACTTCTCGGCGTAGTTGCAGTGGATGACGCCTGGGGTATGATCCTGTTCAGTCTGCTGTTGGTTGTCGCTTCTATCGCTGTTGGTAATGGTAATGCCTTAGAGAGTATTTACAGCGGACTGTGGGAGATTGGTGGTGCCTTAGCCCTGGGTCTGCTGCTCGGCTTTCCGATGGCCTATCTGACCAGCCACCTCTATCCGGGAAAATCCTCGCAGGCGGAGGTATTAGGCATTGTACTGCTGTGTGCCGGCTTAGCGGAGTGGCTGCATGTCTCCTATATCCTGTCGGCAATGATGATGGGGGCGATTGTGGCCAACTTCTCCAGCCACCATAAAAAACGCGCCTTTAAAGAGATTGAAACCTTTGAGTGGCCATTGATGATTCTATTCTTCCTATTAGCCGGTGCCTCGCTGCAGCTGAATGCGCTGATTGAGGTTGGTCTGTTTGGTATCGCCTATATCGTACTGCGAACTTTAGGCCGCATGAGCGGCTCCTACCTGGGCAGCAAATGGGCTTTTAACGGCCGTTATTCTCAAATGGAGCAAACACCCTCCTCACCCTATATGCCGTGGATGGGCTTAGCCATGCTGCCTCACGCCGGGATTCCGATCGGGATGGCGCTACTGGCCATTCAACACTTCCCCGAGTTGCAGTCCGCTATTCTGGCGATTATTTTAGGCTCCAGTATTGTGTTTGAATTAATCGGCCCCTCTATCACCCGCAGAATGATTATTCAAAGTAACGAAGCCAACCATCGGCATCATAAAAACCGCAGACATTATAAAGAGCGTAGGCAGCAGCAAGATCGCCGACAGTCCGAACATTAAACCGTGGTAAATCCTCTAAAAAGCAGATCAGGCTAACTGAGGGGCATCATAATCTTCAGGTTCATCACTGTAGACACAGACATTCCAGTCGGCTGCTAAGCCGTCCTCCGCCACACAGTAGCGATTAAAGAAGTCAACAATCTCCTGTCTTTGACAGTGCGCTTCAAACGCCGCCATGTCCGCCCAGATCTCATTAAAGACAATCGGAAAACTCTTACCCTCCGCAAACGGACTCTGAATATGGCGCGTCACCCTGTATTGCAAACAGCCATCCTCTCTCAGAGTATTTGGCTCCAGACTCTGTAACACCTCAAACAGTGCCTGCTCTTTACCTGCTTTTGGTTGAAATTGCGCCAAACAGTAAACCTTAGATGACATAGTCGCCTCTCTTTCTCAATCATTCGTTACAAAAAAGCTAAGTTTAGCACGCCAGTTCAAACTTTAAATCGCTGATCTTTAAACTATCTATCGATGGTGAATCGCTTTTTGTGCGGCAAATTTTTATAATGTGCCTTTTTCAACTTACTATCGAGTTTGTATGACTG
This sequence comes from uncultured Thiosulfatimonas sp., assembly GCA_964574275.1. Lineage (GTDB taxonomy): Bacteria > Pseudomonadota > Gammaproteobacteria > Thiomicrospirales > Thiomicrospiraceae > Thiomicrorhabdus. Next base: position 12,219 of record CAZNML010000056.1, read on the forward strand.
CCCGCCAATTTTTCCGTTTACTTCAGCCCATCTCCAAATTGATCCTGCAGCACCCTAAATATCTGTTTGGTGCACTTATTCTGGCAGGCCTGCTGTTTGTCTATGAGACACAAATGGCACGCCCGGCCATGAGTTATATGGGCATCCCTCAGGTGGTCAAGCAGCCGGCTGCGTCACAGTGGAGCCATATTTTGCGCAATGAGGGCTTTATGCTGGAGTACTCAGAAAAATTGCAGAATCCGCTGTGGGTCACCTATAAGGTCACCGAAAAAAAACAGCGCTCAGGTAAACGTCCGAGCGGCTTCACCCAGGACTGGCGCTCGATTGCCAGTGTC
>CAZNML010000057.1:0-11852 GCA_964574275.1 uncultured Thiosulfatimonas sp.
ATTCCGGCTACGGGTTTAACGGCGATTTTTGGTCACTCAGGCAGTGGTAAAACCACCTTTTTGCGTTGCTTAGCCGGTTTTGAAGACGAGGCGCAGGGAGAGGTGATCTTTTCCGGACAGGCCTGGTTAAATCAGGGGCGCGCTATGCCGATTCATAAACGCGGTTTGGCGTATGTATTCCAGGAAGCGAGCCTGTTTGCGCACCTGAATGTGGAGCAGAATTTACGCTATGGATTGAAACGCGCCAGCAACAGAAAAGATGGTGTGGCGATCGAGTTTGATCAGGTGGTGGAGTGGTTAGGTTTGGCAGCGCTGTTGACGCGCAGTGCCACCACCCTGTCTGGCGGGGAGCGTCAGCGTGTCGCGATTGGCCGAGCGCTGCTGTCGCAGCCGAAAATTCTGATGATGGATGAACCAATGGCCTCGCTTGATCTGTTCTCCAAACGGGCGATTATGCCCTATCTGGAACGGCTACGAGATGAGTTGGAGATTCCGATTCTGTATATCTCACACTCGCCGGAAGAGGTGGAGCGTCTGGCCGATACGGTGGTGTTTATGCAGCAGGGCGCGGTGACCACCATTGAACCGATTGAGCAGGCTTTGAATCGTCCGGGTACGCCTCTCTATCAAAGTACGGAACCGCGTTCGGTATTGTCGGCACAGGTGGTGGAGCAGTGTGAGCAGGACGGTCTGACTCGCTTGAAGGTCGGGCAGGCGCAGCTGTGGGTTCCAGCGATTGAGGTCGAGCTGGGAGTGAGCGTGCGCGTGGTGATTGCCGCGCAGCAGGTGAGTCTGCTGGCAGCAAAGCCTGAAAAGAGCTCTATGCTGAATCATCTGCCGGTGACCATCGAGGCGATTAACGACTGTAATGATTACAGTGTGTTAATGACCTTGAGAGTGGCGGATGAGCCTTGGCCACTGTTGGCGCAGGTGACCAAACGTTCGGTAAAATCTTTAGGCCTGGAAATTGGACAGGCCTGGATCGCGGCGATTAAATCGGCGTCGATTATGGGGTGAGGCTGTGATTTTTTTCTTGGTTGGCAACGCTGTCATAGCAGTGGCACCAGGACTGGTTTTTACCACTGTTTTTCGCTTTATATAGCGCTTCATCCGCCAGGTGAATCGTCTGCTCAATATGGCCTTCAATCAGGTAGTTGGCCAGGCCGATACTGACGGTCTGCTGATGTCGCTGTGGCTGGCTCTGGTCTAGCGGGGTGAATGAGAACTCAATCTCAGCCAGAGCCTGTCGCAGACGTTCGGCCAGGTTGAGCGCATCATGACACTCGGTTTCGGGCAGCAGAATAATAAACTCTTCACCGCCAAAACGCGCAATAAGATCTGAGTTACGCAGGGTTTTAATCAGCAGTTTGGACAGCGCCTGCAAAATCTCATCGCCCGCCTGATGGCCAAAGGTGTCGTTGGCGTGCTTAAAGTCATCCAGATCCAGCATCATAATGCTGGCGCAGTGCTGATAACGCTTGGCTCTTTCGGCTTCAATGGTGGCCAGACGATCAAACTCTGTGCGGTTGAGCAGGCCTGTCAGCGCATCGGTGACCGCCAGGGTTTCCAGTTCGCTTCTCAATTCAAGTTCATGGGTAATGTCTTTTTGGGTGCCGATCATGCGATAGGCTTGACCATTGTCATCTAATACGCGTTTACCTTGATCCAGCACCCAGATATAGTGACCATCTTTATGCAGTGCACGGTGGGTGTTGAGATAGGCTTCGCTCTCACCGTTCAGGTGGGCTTGTATGTCTCGCTGACACTGCTTCAGGTCCTTGGGATGGACACGCGACTCCCACTCATCATAGGCATTGCTGATCTCATCCTCGGCATAACCCAGCATCGATTTCCAGCGTTGAGAGAAGTAGACGGTATTGGTGCGAATGTCCCAATCCCATACGCCTTCGTCAGTGGCTTCCAAGATGGTGTCGTAGCGGTCCTTAGTCTCTTTGAGTTCAATCTCATCTTTAATACGTTGCGTGCAGTCAATGATATAGCCGATGTATTCGATGATCTCATGCTTGTCATTACGCACCACGGTGGTGTAGTCGTCTACCCAGATGATTTCACCCGTAGGTTTGATAATGCGGTAGGGCTTATGCTGAAAGTGTAATACCCCTTTATCGGAGTATTTTTTGACCTCCTGCATTACTCGTTGCAGGTCATGGGGGTGAATAATGTCAGCGTAGTTGATCTGTGCTTTGAGGAACTTTTGGTCGGCATAACCCAGCACCGGGCCACTGTTTTGCGACACCTCCAGTACCGGCCAGTTTTCCAGGTTCTGCCAGCGAAAAATGACAATCGGGCCGTAATTAAATACACCAATATCCATAAAGCATCCTTACCAAATTTGCCTGGCATAGGGAACAGCACGGCAAACCTCTTGCAAAAAACGTGATATGGAATCACGCCGCTAAGTGACTGCTCTGTGAGCAGAGCAAAGCGCAACATTATAGCTTATTTGGCAGGCTGGCAGCTTGGGCAGAAGTACGCAGATCTTTGATTAAAAACAATTTTTTCGATAGGCGTGCCACAATTCGGGCATGGCTTTCCCTGTTGGTCATAGACATTGAGTTTTTGCACAAAGTAGCCCGGTTTGCCGTCAGGCGTTAAAAAATCTTTGAGAGTGGTGCCGCCCTGTTGGATAGCGGCAGCCAGTACCTGTTTAATATTACTGACTAGCAGCTGACACTGTTGTTTGCTCAGTTGATTGGCGGGTGTTAAAGGGTGAATCCTGCTCATAAACAGCGACTCATTGGCGTAGATATTACCTGCGCCCACCACAACCTGACTGTTCATCACCAAGTTCTTAATGGCGACTTTTCGGTTGCGTGTTTTGTCATAAAAATAGTCGCCATTGAAAGCCTCTGACAGTGGCTCAGGAGCCAGCTTTGCCAGCAGCTTGTGCTGTTCAACAGAGCCCTCCTGTGCGCAGTGCCATAAAACAGAACCGAAACGCCGCGGGTCATTCAGACGCAGCAGATAGCCGTTGGCAAACTCAAGATCAAAGTGATCATGTTTTTGCGCCGGGCTGCCAATTGGCAATACGCGTAAATTTCCGGACATACCTAGATGAATCATCAGGGTTCCCGTGTCGGTGACCAGCAGCAGGTACTTGCCACGGCGTTTAACCTCTAAAATTGGCAGGCCTGTTAACTTTTCTGCCAATTGTGGATCAATCGGCCAGCGCAGCTGCGCATTACGTACCATGACTTTAGTGATGGTTTGTTGTTCTATTTTGGGCTGGATCCCGCGACGGGTGGTTTCAACTTCTGGTAGTTCTGGCATATTTTTTTCTAAGCACTGTTAAAAGGGGGATCTATTGTAATCAAACTGTCAAAGAATCAACAGCTTATTTGGTTAAAGTACAGCCGATGTCGCACCGAATATCCTGTGGATAAGATGTGGAAAGCGGCTACAGTTTTTCATTTTTAAGCCGATTACCTTATTGAAGGCAGTTTGCAAAGGAGTCAATTATGCCTACTTCAGACTATACCGTAGAATTTGATGGAATGAACTATGTGGTTCTTAAATGCGGTCAGTTCCTGAGTGCGTTTGTGGATGCGGACAGTGCTTATGCTGCCAAGCGTGCTTTTAGCGATAAAAGATTGCCGGAAAACTGGCAGAAGGTGCCACCGGCGATGCGTTTTGCCAAACAAAAGCTTTATGGTCATACTGTACCCGCTTAGTAAAATGGATTAAGCCATCTTTAAGTCGTTATATTTTTTTACTTATTTTTACTTAAAAATATGTCTATAATGATGGAATGCGAAAACGTCTGTCTGCATTTTATTTTGTCGGTTTTATTTTATGGAGTGGCTTGTTCACTTCCGTCTCTGCGTACGCCTCCGTTTCTTTCCAAACCGCTCATCCGTTAACTCCAATCACGGTTCAGATCAACTGGAACCATCAATTTCAATTTGCCGGCTTTTATGCGGCGATTCAGCAGGGCTACTACCAGCAGGCGGGACTGGATGTGACCGTCAACGCCTGGCAGCCGGGGATTCACGTGGTTGAAGAGGTGGTGGCTGGCCGTGCTGATTTTGCCATTGGTTACAGCTCAATTGTGGCGGATTATGCCAAAGGGCAACCGATCAGCTTGATTATGCCCTCATTTCAGTACTCGCCAATGGTGCTGCTGTCTCAGCAGCCAATTACAGATCTGCAGCAGTTCTCTGGTAAGTCGGTGATGCATTATGGCAATCTGCAGATTCAGAGCCTGATCAATAAAGCCAACTGGGTGATTGAAGATAAGATCACAGAGGTCTCTTCATCGGGTGATTTAAATGATTTTATTGAAGGTAAGGTGGATCTGTATGCCGCCTACAGCACCAATGAGCCGCCACGTTTAGATGCTGCCGGCATCCCCTATTACACCGTTGATCCAAAGTCCTTCGGTATTCAGTCGTATGGCGATCTGATATTTACCAGTCAGAGCAAAGTCACTCAAAACCCGCTGCAGGTCAGCGCTTTTAAAGAGGCGACCATTAAAGGTTGGGAGTATGCGATTAGACACCAGGCTGAGGTGGTGGACTATATTCTCCAGCACTACCCGGTTAAAAAAGATCGTAGTGCTCTGTTGGCGGAGGCTAAAGCGACCACTGTTTATGTTAAGGCCGGGGATACGCCGGTGGGGCATATCGCTTTAGGTAAGTTATTAGCAACCGCCGAACAGGCTAAGGAGGCCGGACTCATTAGCGCAGAGGAGTTAGCGACGGTCGATTTTGAGCAGTTTGTCTTTAGCGAGCCGCTGTATGCTTTCACGGCTGAGGAGCGGGCGTATTTGCAGCAAAATCCGGTGATTAAGCTGGCAAATGATACTGCCTGGGCGCCGTTCGATTTTATTGATGAACAAGGTCAGTGGCAGGGCATGGCGGCGCAGTATTTTGCGCTGTTCGAAAAGCAGTTGGGAGTGAAATTTGCCGCTGAGAAGCAGTTATCCTGGAAGCAGGTGGTGGCTAAGGCCAAAAGCGGTGAGCTGGAGGTCTATCCCTGTGCGGTTGCCACTGATGAGCGGAAGCGTTATATGCGTTTCACCGAGCCTTATCTCTCTTTTCCACTGGTATTGGCAACCGATAAAGAGGTGAATTTTATTGATAACTACAGCCAGTTAAATTCACAAACTGTGGCGGTGGTTGAGGGTTATTGGTCGCATGAGATGTTGGAGAAAAACTATCCACAGATTAATCTGTTGCTGGTTGACTCCATTAAAGAGGGATTAGAAGCGGTGATTTCAGGGCAGGCTATGGCCTATTCCGGTAATCTGGCCTCAATCAATTACGCTATCAAGCAGTATGGCTTAATGGGGTTGCACATTGCCGGTCAATCCGATGAACGTTTTGAACTGGCTATCGGCGTCAACAAAGATAATCCGGTCTTATTTGGCATCTTAGAGAAGGTGCTGAAGTCGGTCAGCGAAGCGGAGCGCCAGGCGATCTATAATCAATGGGTCACCCTGGAGATGGTCAATAAAGTTGACCGTCAGACATGGATTAAAACCATTCTGATTATCTCTGTCATTATTCTGTTAATGTCCGCTTTCCTGGCTCTGTTGCACAGTCAAAAGCGACAGCAGCAAGCCTATATTAATCGCATTAATGAACTCTCCAATGCCTCCTATACCAATGCCAAAACCAGAAAGATGGAGTGGGTCAGTGACAGTCTTTGTGAGTTGACGGGCTACAGCAAGCAGGAGTTAATGGATCTGCCACAGGATGTGCTGCGTCATCCAAGTGTTGATCATGCATTTTATGATGCAATTTGGGACCTGGTGATGCAAGGAAAGAGCTGGCAAGGGGAGTTAAAAGCCAAACGTAAGGACGGTTCGGAGTACTGGATTGATGCGGTGGTTTCACCGCAAATTTCCAAGAGTGGGGTTAAAGGTTTCTGGGTGACACGCACCGATATTACTGATAAAAAACATCTGGAAGAGCTGGTTATTAAGGACCCTTTAACCGGGGTCTATAATCGTCGTTATTTTAACCAGGTGTTGGATCGTGAGCTGAACCGGGCGAATCGTACCCATGGCAGTTTTGCCATGGCCATTTTTGATATTGACCTGTTTAAAGAGATTAATGACTACTATGGTCATCAAAGAGGTGATCAGGTGTTAACTCAGATTGTGGCGGCAATTGAAGAGCATACCAAACGCGCCGGTGACCTGATGTTTAGAGTGGGCGGTGAGGAGTTCGTTATTATTAGTGATTTCCGCTCCGCGGATAAGTTCTTTAAATATTTAGAACTGTTGCGAGAGACGGTGGAGTCGCTGCAGATATCCAATCCCAAAGCGGAGTTAAAAACTCTGACCATCTCTATTGGTTCGGTGTTCTGTCAAACAACCAATAAAACCAAGGGCAGTGCGCTGTACTCCACTATGGATAAGGCGCTGTATGAGGCCAAGCACCAGGGGCGCAACCAGGTGGTGATGCGTGTTATTTGATGGCTTGCTTAGACTGAGCAGGCCTGTTCAATTTTTACAGGCATAAAAAAACCCGATCTTTTGAATCGGGTTTTAATCATTTAAACTTGGATAAAGCTTATTTGATTTTTGCTTCCTTGAACAAGACGTGTTTACGAACCACTGGATCGTACTTCTTGATCTCGAATTTTCCAGCCATGTTCTTTTTATTTTTATCAGTAGTATAAAAATAAGCAGACTCAGTAGACTGTAATTTGATTTTATCGCGCATGGCAGTCTCCTTAGACTTTCTCACCACGTGAACGCATATCAGCGATCACTGAGTCAATACCATTTTTGTCGATGATACGCATACCTTTTGCAGATACACGTAATTTCACAAAACGGCTTTCAGCTTCTGACCAAAAACGGTGCGTGTGCAGGTTTGGTAAGAAACGACGACGTGTTTTACGGTGAGAGTGAGAAACATTGTTACCGACAACAGGACCTTTACCTGTTACTTGGCATACTTTAGACATTTCAAAACCCTCTAAAAGTGTCCATGTTAAAACGTTTAGAAAACAGCCTTAACATCTTCAATTTAAAAATAAAAATATTCGAATATTTCTATATTTAGAACGCAATGCAGGACAAAGCGCTAAAAATAAGAAGCGGAATTATCCACAAAACCAGCGGGTTTTGCAAGTTAAATAACGGTATTATTTGAATTTAAATGGTTTTTTAAGTCACCAGCAGGCAATGCCAGCGGATTTGTCATAAAAACTTCGTAAGTTGAGGCGGCGCTTTAAGTAGAATAGTTGCCCGGTCGTGAAAGAGATTGGATTTACTTTGTAAAGGCGAGATTAATGGTAAAAAACAATAACCTGATTCAGCAGCAAATGTTATCGAAAATGACGAGTGACAAACTGGATGAAGTGCGTAATCCCCCTCCAGAGTCGGTCGATTTTGACGAGGTTGTCGAAAGCTCATTGAGCCGCAGAGATTTTTTAGCGGGAAGCATTATGCTGTTTGGAACCGGCTTGTTTGTAAAACAGTCATTTGCCGGAGCTCAGGTGGAGCCTTGTAAAGGGCCGCAATGCGGTTTCGATTTTAGTGCTGTGGCTACCAATAGTGCGGACACGATTACCTTGCCGGAAGGCTTTGCATGGTCACCGGTTGTGAGTTGGGGTGATCCCTTATGGAGTGCTGGTGAGGCATTCAATGTCGCTACCCTGGGCAGTGCACAGAGTCAGAAACTGGCTTTTGGTGATAATAATGACGGCATGGACCTCTTCAAGTATCAGGGCAGAACCTTGCTGGCTGTTAATAATGAGTATATTAATCTCCCGGTTTTTTACAGTAATCGCGCAACTGGCCTGCCGGAGTCCGCTGAGGATGCAAACCGAGCTAAAAACGCATTAGGCGTCTCGATTATGGAGCTGGAGGAAAAAGAGGGCCGTTGGCTGGTGGTGAAGGACTCCCCGTTTAATCGACGCATTACGGCGGACACCCCGATGGAGATTACCGGGCCGGCGCGAGGTCATGAGTTGATGAAAACGCGCGCGGACCATTTAGGGGTTGAGTCTTTAGGTACCTGGGCCAATTGCGGTAATGGCAAGACGCCGTGGGGAACCTATCTAACTTGCGAAGAGAACTTTAATGGTTTTTACTCCTGTTCGGATTCGAGCCTGCAGGTTTCTGCCGAAATGCAGCGTTATGGTATTGGGCATCAGGATTATGGTTATGCCTGGGGAGAGTATGACTCCCGTTTTGATATTGCTCAAGATCCTAATGAAGCCAACCGTTCGGGTTATGTGGTTGAGATCGATCCGAGCAAGCCGGACTCCAAGCCTAAGAAGAGGACGGCTTTAGGGCGATTCAAACATGAGAACGCGGAACTGGTCATCGCCAACAGTGGACAGGTTGTGGTCTATTTGGGTGATGACGAACGCGGTGAGTTCCTATACCGTTTTGTTTCTGATAGGCCGTACCGAAAAGGCGGTGATTATGATGATCTATTGGAGAACGGCACGCTTTACGCCGCCAAGTTTCATGAGGATGGCAGTGGTGAGTGGTTAGCACTCACGCCGGAAACCACCGCCATGAGTGACGCTGAAATCTGCATCTATACTCGTATTGCGGCCTCTAAGGTTGGGGCCACCACCATGGATCGTCCGGAGTGGGTGGCGGCTAACCCGAATAAAGCGGAGGTGTACTGCTCATTAACCAATAATAAAAACCGCGGCGTTAAGCCGAATAAGGGAGGAGATGCGCAACCGGTCGGTGGTCCAAACCCAAGAGAGGCCAACCGTTATGGGCAAGTTGTACGCTGGCAGCCGAGTAAACAGGACCATGCCGCTGCAACCTTCAGCTGGAACCTGTTTGTGTTGGCGGGTAATCCAACCGTGCATAAACAGGGGTTGAATGCAGGGTCGGACAATATCCATGCAGGCAATCTGTTTAATTCTCCGGATGGTTTAAAGTTCGATACCCAAGGCAAACTGTGGATTTTGACCGATGGAAAATATTCCAATAGTGGGCCTTATGCCAATATGGGGAATAACCAGATGCTGGTGGCCAATCCGCAGACGGCGGAGATCAAACGCTTTATGGTCGGCCCTAAAGAGTGTGAGGTGACCGGCCTGACCTGGAGTCCGGATAAAAAGACGCTGTTTGTTGGCATCCAGCACCCGGGCGAGGAAGGTAACTCCTCCTTTCCGTATGGCAAGCTGCCGCGCTCTACGGTGGTCGCTATTTGGCATAAGGACGGCAGAGAGCTGGCTTGATCTTATTATCTGGTACGCTGCTCTGTTTTAATTTGTCTGGAAGAGTCTCGCTTTAAAGAATGCCGTTAACATGGCAAAGATCAGCAATCCAAGCAGAGTCAGGATTGTGGCGATATAGGCAAACAGATCGGGAGCTTTCATCATGGTACTCATTAAGGAGTCCTGATAATAGAAGAACCATTTATGTTCGGCGGGAAAGATCCAGATATGCAGTTGGTAGAACAGGTTTTTGGCGCCAAACAGCATAATAAGCAGCCCCGTTATCAGCAGGCCTGACAGAATATTTTTCACAGCGGAAAGCCAGCTGGGAAAGGCGTTTTTTGCCATTAGCATATAGGCGGTTAATGCCGCCCACACCAGCAGCAATCCCCAGCCCAGGTAGGCTAAAAAGTCGATTAAATTGGCAACATCGGTCAGATGCTCAATCTCATAGCGGTGCAGCAGCGGGGTGGTTTTTTGGTTGTAGCCATTGATATAGCTGAGCTGTTTTAAGCCCGCTCCCTGGTTATGGATGGCGTCGACCATGCCGGCAAACAGGCTTGCTCTTGTCTCGGCATCGGTGGTCTCAAAACCGTGCCTGAAACGGTTTTGCGGGGCGTATATTTCAATGTTTTCACCAATGCCGGCGTGATCGTGCCACAGGCCGTAGAGGAAGTTCTGCTGGCTTAAACTGATCCAGCTCAGATAAAAAGCCAGGATCAGTGTTAGCCAGATCCAGAAAAAGTGCTGTATTTTTTGTGTGATAAGAGAGATTTTCAAACTGATCAGGCCTGTTGGTTTTTTCAAAGTATAGGTTACGGCATTTGCTGGTTTTGTGCCAGTGAATACCAGCGCCCAAAGTCGCCAATAATTATGTGATCCAGACAGCGGATCTCCACCAGATTCAAAGCTTGACTCAGGTTTTGAGTTAAACTCAGATCACTCTGACTGGGGGTCGGGTCTCCGGAAGGGTGGTTGTGGGTCAGAATGGTGGCGGCTGCATTGTATTCCAGTGCCGTTTTAACCACTTCGCGGGCGTGCACATTGGCCTGATTCAGCGTGCCGGTAAACAGCGTCCGGTAGTCAATCAGATGGTGCTGCTGATCGAGCAGTAACAGCCCAAACTGCTCCTGCTGCTGAAAGCCGATCTGATGAATCAGGTAGTTGGCCACCGCTTGCGGCTGGGTAAAGGCATCGCCTTTCTTCAGGCCGGACTCAAAGTGGCGTTGCGACATCTCCAGTACCGCTTTAAGCTGCACAAATTTGGCTTGGCCTAAACCTTTGGCGGTACAAAACTCCACCTCATTGGCATTTAGCAGCGCATGCAGGCTGCCAAAATGATCCAACAGGCTCTGTGCCAGCTCAACTGCACTCTGGCCTTTAACGCCGACCCGTAGAAAGATCGCCAGCAGCTCGGCATCCGTTAAGGAGTCGGCGCCGAATTTGAGCAGTTTTTCGCGGGGGCGGTCGTGTTCATGCCAGTCGGTAATTGCCATAGGTCAACTTTATTTAATTTGATAAGATGTAGTCAGTTTTTATAAATTTACATCAATATTACGTAAAAGGACGAATCTCAGCAATGTTTAAATGCCCAATGCGTGTGCGTGATTATGAGTGTGACCTGCAAGGCGTGGTCAATAACAGTGTCTATCAAAACTATTTTGAACACGCCCGCCATGAGTTTCTACTGAATAATGATATCGATTTCTCCGATCTGGCAGAACAGGGCGTGCACCTGATGGTGACGCGGGTTGAACTCGATTTTAAACGCTCGCTGCGTCCTAAAGACGATTTTTACGTGACCGTTGAGGTTGAAAAGGCCTCTCGTATTCAATATGCGTTTATACAGCATATCTATCGTGCAGAAGATCAGCAGTTAATGGTCTCTTGTCGAGCGATTGGGGTCGCGGTGAATTTGAAAGGGCGTCCGATGGCGTGCCCGCAACTGGATAAGTTACTGACGGCTGAGCAGTAACCACCATTTTAAAACAACAGTGATAAAAAACAGCTTATGAAAATATTGATTGGGGTCACCGGTGGCATTGCCGCCTACAAATCGTTGGAGTTGACACGCCTGTTTATCAAGGCCGGGCATGAGGTGCAGGTGGTGATGACGGCTGGCGCCAAAGAGTTTATCCAGCCGCTCTCCTTTCAAGCGCTGTCCGGCAACCCGGTGCGCGACAGCCTGTTTGATGCCAATCAGGAAGCGGGCATGGGGCATATCGAGCTGGCGCGCTGGGCCGATCAGATTGTGATTGCACCTGCCAGTGCGGAAACGCTGGCCAAACTGAGAATGGGGCGAGCCGACGACCTGTTAACGACGCTGTGTTTGGCGACCGACCGCCCGATTATGCTGGCACCGGCGATGAACCGTCTGATGTGGTCCAATGACGCGACACAGGAGAATGTCTCGCTTTTAAAACAGCGTGGTTTTGAGGTGCTGCAACCGGCCGCCGGTGAGCAGGCCTGCGGAGAGGTCGGTGAGGGGCGTATGCCCGAACCACAGGCGATTTTTGACGCGGTGATCGCTTTTCAACAACAGCAACAACAGAGTCAACAGGCCTGGTCGGATCTGAAGTCATTTTGGCAGGGTAAAACCGTGTTGATTAGCGCCGGCCCGACCTTTGAAAATATTGATCCGGTGCGTTTTATTGGTAATCGCAGCTCTGGAAAAATGGGCTTTGCTA
>CAZNML010000058.1:0-11049 GCA_964574275.1 uncultured Thiosulfatimonas sp.
GTGTTGAGCCGAGTGCAGAGAACTTTATGCGGGCCGTCCATCCTGACGATGTTGCCGCTGTACAGGCCGAGATGCAACGTGCTATGGATCCAAATGAAACCCGTCCCTACCGTATTGAACACCGTGTCGTCTATGCAGATGGTTTTCGAGTGGTGGATCAGAGAGGTAAGGTCAGCTTTAATGAAACCGGTCAGCCGTTGCGCATGTTTGGTACCACTATGGATATTACCGATCGCAAGCAGGCTGAAGAGCGGATTGAGTTCCTGGCGCATCACGATTCACTGACCTCTCTGCCCAACCGTTATAGTTTGAATGAGCGTCTAGAACAGTCGATCCGGTCTGCACGGCGGAGGAATTTGAAACAGGCGGTTATCTTTATAGACCTGGATAACTCCAAGCTGGTTAATGATACTCTGGGGCACAATACCGGCGACAAACTGCTGATCGAGATCGCTCAACGTCTTAAGGGACAGGTTCGTGAAAGCGATATCGTCTCCCGTCTTGGTGGTGATGAGTTTGTTGTGGTGTTGACCTGTATTACACAAGCGATGGAAGCGGCGCCGGTTGTTGAGAAAATATTCGATCAACTGAACAAGCCCATTGAGTTTGATGGCTATTCATTAACGGTATCCCCCAGTATTGGGGTATCGATCTACCCGGATGATGGCATGGACGGCGACACCCTGATGAAGCATGCGGATACGGCAATGTATCACGCTAAAAAGCTGGGGCGCAATAATATCCAGTTTTTTGAGAAGAATATGAATATCAAGGCCATGGAGCGAGTGGCGCTTGAACGTGATTTGAGAGCGGCGCTGGCAAATAATGAGCTGGAAGTCTATTATCAGCCTCAGGTAATAGCCGTTGATGGTAAGGTTTATGGTGTCGAGGCACTGGCTCGCTGGCAACACCCTAAATTGGGCTTTATTTCACCGGAGAAGTTCATTTCTATTGCAGAGGAGTCTGGGCTGATAGTGCAACTCGGTCAATGGGTGCTTGACCAATCCTGTAGACAGTTATCGAAGTGGCATCGTGATGGTCTGAATCACTTACGGGTTGCCGTGAACTTGTCTGCCCATCAGCTACGTTCGCCAGAGCTGACCACGATGATCAGTGAAACGTTGCAACGTCACCGTTTAGATGGCAGTGATCTTGAACTTGAGGTGACCGAGTCAACGGCCATGTCTAATCCGGATAATGCCATTAAACAGTTACAAGCCTTAAGGGATCTGGGGGTGACGCTGGCGATTGACGACTTTGGAACAGGTTACTCATCGCTGGCACTGCTCAAAAATTTACCGGTCCAGATTCTGAAACTCGATCGTGAGTTCGTACGTGATATCGAGACCGATGATAATGATGCCGCTATCAGCTCGGCGACATTGGCTTTATCACATGAGTTAGGGCTAAAAGTGGTTGCTGAAGGGGTGGAAAACCAAAATCAACGGGATTTTTTACTGCAGCAAAACTGTGATTTCTTTCAAGGCTATCTGTTTGGGAAACCGGAACCGGCCGAGGCATTGACTAAGATTCACCAGCATAATCAACAAAAGTCTTAAGGCGGTTGTCTATCTCTGAACTTAGCGCAAGCTATTTTAAGCTGTGTCGGTGGGGGGAGTTTTCTGTCGCTGCTGTTTATTCTATGAGATTAGCAGGCCTGTTCGATTTTGAGTGATAATTAAACGAGCCCAGCCGATTTCAGGGCTTTGATTGAGTAGATGTCATAGCGGGTATTGGGGCTACTGATCTCGGCATTGGGTTGAATGCCGTTAATGGTCGGCGCTTTGGCTGGGCGTTTGACCACTACACGCTGTTTAGCGGTTTGCAGAGCGGCTGCCAGCAATTTTTCACTGTCCATATCCGGGCCGAGCAGGCCTTGCAGGGCTTTCATCTCTTTTTTGGCCGAGGCTTTCTTTCTCTTTTCCGGATACATTGGATCCATATAGATTACGTCCACTGCCGGTTTTGCTTTCAGCAGATAGTCGGCGCTGTCGGCATTGACCAGGCTCAGCCGCTGAATAATCTGCAACACTTCTGCTTCAAGATCTTCGGCTTGATTGGCACGCTGTAGTGCATCATCCAGCAGAGCGGCCACAATGGGCGAACGCTCCACCATCAGCACTTTACAGCCGAGGCTGGCAAAGACAAAGGCGTCACCGCCCATGCCGGCGGTGGCGTCAAGAATGGTGGGTGGCTGCTCCTGTTGCAGTCCGACCGCTCGGGCTAAGGGTTGGCCTTTGCCGCCACCGAACTGTCGGCGGTGATTCTTTTTGCCGCTAATAAAATCAACCAAGACCGGGCCGCTGTCAGCGCTTAGTAACGCAAGTTTGGCAGGCCGAGGTGTTGCCGACTCTGAAGATCGTTTGTCTTCAATCCAGCTTAAGATCATTTGATCTTGCCAGGCCTTTTTATGCGGCAATGCATCCACTAAGGGCAGGTTCAATTTTTTTGCCAGCGCCTGAGCTTGTTGAGAGTTCAGGGCTTGGCAAACGCTAACATCGGTCATTCACAGTCTTTTTATCAAGTAAGAGAAACAAATTTTACCAAAGCCAAACCCAAAATGTTTTACCGCTGAAGTAAGATATTCAGATTAATCTTTAATGGATGCCGAACTGTATGCTTAAAATCCGCTTTTTCATGGTTGTAAATCTGCTGCTGTTCTGTCTGCCGCTTCAGGCGAGTGAAGCCGTTATTGGTTTGGATAAGTTGCCACGTTTGGCAAATATGCAGCAGGCAGGCCTGTTGCTTTTGAATGCGCAGTCTCAACCGCTGATTGCAAAACAGGCGTCGCAGTTATTGGTGCCGGCCTCAACCACCAAACTGGTGACGGCCTATTTGACACTTTCGCACTGGGGGGAACAGCATCGTTTCAAAACCGACTTTTATTTACAGCGTGATGCTGGAAAGAATGTGTTGTGGGTCAAGGGGTATGGTGACCCCTTTTTGATTTCGGAAGAGTTGGCCCGTGTGGCAACAGAGTTAAAGCAGCGTTTGCAGCAGTTGGAGGTGCAGCGTATTGATGTTATTAAGCTGGATACCAGTTGGTTTGAAGCGGGCTTAACCCTGCCGGGAACCAGCGAAAGTGATAACCCATATGATGCTGTGCCTTCGGCGATCGCGGCCAATTTTAATACTCTGAATCTGGTGAAGCGGCAGGGCGAGGTGCTGTCGGCGGAACCACAGACACCGGTCACCCCTTTGGCACGTGAGTTGGGTAAAACGCTGACGAATCAGGAACAGCGCATTAACACCGGAGCGGATGCACGAGTGAGTCAGCGCTATTTTGCGGAGTTACTGGCTGAGTTTTTGCGTCAACAGGCGGTGCCGGTGGCGGCTGAGATTCAGTGGCAGCATCTGGATTCCAGAGCTTCGATGCTCTATCAGCACAAAAACAGTGTCAGCTTAGCGCAGATGATTCGCCCAATGATGAAGTACTCCACCAATTTTATTGCCAACCAGTTGGTACTGATGATGGCGGCGGAGTTATATGGTGCGCCGGTGAGTGCGGCCAAGGTGAAACGCCTGTTTCGCGAGCAGTTGGCACAGCATTTTAATTGGTCGGGTGCGCTGCTGGAGGAGGGAGCAGGCCTGTCGAGAGATAATCGGCTAAGTCCGCAGCAGTTGATTGAGGTGCTGCACGCTTTTAAAACATGGAAGCATCTGTTGCCCGAGGTGGAGTCGGCGGTCTATGCCAAGTCGGGATCGCTGATTGGGGTGAGTACCTTGGCGGGTTATATAAAAAGTGGTGAGCAGTGGTTGCCGTTTGCCTTAATGATGAATGAGAAGACGCCGTATCGTTATCGCAATCAAGTGGCACGTCAGCTGCGCGATCAGCTTAACGGTCGGTAAACGGCAAAATGAGCAGGCCTGACAGGTCAGGCTTTGATATCGATATTATGGCCTAAGCTACCAACGGGTTGCGGTGTGGTTACCTGCGGCAGATCGGCGATCAGGGTCAGTGCATTCTGTGCCTGAGTATCAATGGATTTTTTCAGCATTGATACCTGTACCTGTTGGTGTACATTCGCCTGTTTTTGCATAACAGCGGCGGTGATGGCCGCATTGACTGAAATTTCCATCTCTTACTTTCCTAAAACTGTCTAAATAATAGTATCGGCCGCTTGTTTTAAATCTTTAATTAAATGGACTTTATGCTCGAATTCGGCTATTGTACGCCACGCAAAAGTGGGTCGGACAATCGCGGGAGTGTTTACACTTCGGAGGAAAGTCCGGGCACCATAGAGCAGGATGCCAGCTAACGGCTGGGCGGCGTGAGTCGATGGACAGTGCAGCAGAAAATATACCGCCGATGGTTCTTCGGAATACAGGTAAGGTTGAAATGGTGCGGTAAGAGCGCACCGCGCTTTCTGGTAACAGAAGTGGCAGTGAAAACCCCATCCGGTGCAAGACCAAATAGGGAAACACCGTAGCTGGTTCGCCAGTTGCAGCCTGCTGCTCGCAGGCGTTTCCGGGTAGGTTGCTTGAGGCTGGCAGTGATGTCTAGTCCAGATGAATGATTGTCACTCGCAAGAGTACAGAACCCGGCTTATAGACCCACTTTTGCCCCTTTTCTTCTCGTTTTCTTTGATCCTTTGTTGTCCCTTTGCTGAGCTGTTTAGCTCCTTTTTGACTGAAAAAACCACCCTAAAAACCAACTGAATTACTTGGTCTTGTGTGGCTTTTAGTCACCACAAATTACCACTCTGGTTATTTTTTTTAATTTTTTAGGGAAAAAACTCCCCTTTGCTTAAAAATGGCTATTTTGTGCGGGTCGTTTTCATTATATTGTGTCTATATTTATAGTTGATACTATATGTTGTGCATGCATGGGTCGTGCAATAAATACGTAATATATCTAGTTTTTTACAGTATGTTGTGTAGCTTTCTTGAAAAACAACTTTTTGTTTTGTCTATAACTAATTGAATTAATTGTTTTATTAGTCTTTTCTAATCTGTGTAATTTTGTGTTTGCAATGCGCTGTAAGTTGTTGTCTTGCAATGGAAAACGGGTTTGGGCAGGGTTGACAGTGGCGTATCTTGGTCATATAGTGGTGATAAGTGGTGAAAGGTGGTGGAAAGTGGTGTTATAAAATGTTGTTCTTCCGAGGTATCAATTCAATCAATATCGATGCAAAGGGTCGCATGGCGATCCCGAAGCGATATCGTGATGCCATTTCGGAAGCCAGCGATAACCAACTGGTCGCCACCATTGATCTGCACAGTCCCTGTTTATTGATCTATACCCTGGATGAGTGGGAAGTCATTGAACGCAAGTTGATGTCGCTGCCCAATATCGACCCGCAAGCCCGTATGTATCAGCGTTTGTTGATTGGGCAGGCGAGTGAGATGGAGATGGATGCACAGGGGCGTGTACTGTTGCCTAGCCAGCTTAGAGAGCATGCGCAGCTGGAAAAACCAGCTGTACTGCTAGGGCAGGGAAATAAATTTGAACTCTGGTCGCAAGAGGCATGGGATGCCAGCCGACCAGAGATGTTGGATACCGTCGTCAAAGGCGAGGTATCAGAATCCTTAGCGAGTTTGAGTCTGTAATGTCACAAGAGAGCACCAATCCAGCCGTGGAAGACAGCCAGAAAGTGCATTTTTCGGTGATGTTAAAGGAGTCATTGGACGGCTTAAATATTAAGCAAGATGGCTATTACATTGACGGCACCTTCGGTCGAGGTGGTCACAGTCGAGCGATTTTAGAGCGTTTGGGAGAAAACGGACATCTGTTAGCCATTGATCAGGATCCACAGGCGATTGCCTACGCCAACGAAACCATTCAAGATCCGCGTTTTGAGATTCAGTATGGCAGTTTTGAAGATGTGGTTGAGTACTGTGAAGCGCGTGGCCTGGTGGGCAAAATTGATGGCTTTCTATTGGATTTGGGGGTCTCGTCTCCGCAGCTGGACGATGCCGAACGCGGTTTTAGTTTTATGCGTTCAGGCCCACTGGATATGCGTATGAACCCGGAAGAGGGCTTAAGCGCCAAAGAGTGGCTGAAACAGGTGGATGAAGATACCTTGGTTAAGGTGTTGAGACAGTATGGTGAGGAGCGCTTTGCAGGCCGTATTGCCAGAGTGATTAAAGAGGCCAGTGCAAATGATGAGTTGCACACCACCCTGGATCTTGCGGAGTTGGTAAAGAAGGTGTCGCCAAAAACCGAGAAGAACAAGCATCCGGCCACCAGAACGTTTCAGGCGATCCGCATCGCTGTGAATCGTGAGCTGGATGTGTTGAAAAATGTGCTAGAGGCAGCGGTAGAGATATTGGCACCAGGCGGTCGCCTGTCGGTTATTAGTTTCCACTCATTGGAAGACCGAATTGTTAAACAGTTTATTCGAGACCAGTCCACTATCAAGGACTTGTTTCCAGATTCACCGATACAGTTGGAAGTGATTGAGCCGGTTCTAAAACGGATGGGCAAACCCATTTTTCCAAGTGATGAGGAGTGTCGAGTGAATCCACGTTCTAGAAGTGCGGTTCTACGCATAGCAGAACGACTTTAGGGGCGTTGAAAAACGTATTTTTTAAATTTAAATGTAAATTTTGGTCATGTTGTACTTTCGCCTACTGGATCATGGTGTGGGTGCGGCAAAATATAATCATGTTGATTAAGGGGAATCGTCGTCATGAAATTTGTTGGAAGAGAAACTACGCCAGTGCGGACGCCTGGCCAACCGATCATTAAGGTTGTTGGCCTTGGTGGCGGTGGTGGTAACGCCGTGGACTATATGGTGCGCTCTAATGTTGAGGGTGTGGACTTTATGTGTGCCAATACCGATGCTCAGGCGTTGGCTAATGCACAAGTGGAAACCTGCATTCAGTTGGGTGCCGGTGGTTTAGGAGCGGGTGCCGATCCTGAGCGTGGTGCACAGGCTGCGAAAGAGGACATTGACCAGGTAAAAGAACAACTTAAAGAGGCCGATATGGTCTTTATTACTGCCGGTATGGGCGGTGGAACAGGAACGGGTTCTGCGCCTGTGGTCGCTCAGGCTGCACGTGAGATGGGTATCTTGACCGTTGGTGTGGTCAGTCAGCCATTCAGCTTTGAACGTCGTAATAAGATTGCCGAAGCGGGTATTGAGGCTTTGTCTGAGCATGTTGATTCCCTAATCACAGTGCCAAATGACAAGCTGTTGAAAGTGTTGGGTGCGGATTTTGTACTGAACAAGGCATTTGATTATGCCAATGAAGTACTGCACGGTGCGGTGCAGGGTATCTCTGAATTGGTAACGCGCCCGGGTCTGATTAACGTGGATTTCGAAGATTTGCGTACCGTGATGACTGAGCGCGGTATGGCGATGATGGGTGTGGGTCACGCAACTGGTGAAGACCGTGCTGTTAAGGCGGCTGAAAAAGCGATTGCCAATCCGCTGCTGGAAGACATCTCTGTCTCTGGTGCACGTGGTCTGTTGGTTAACATTACCAGTGGTATGGATTTCACTTTGGGTGAGTTCAATGAAGTCGGTGATGTCATTGACCAGGTGGCTGCGGGTGACGCTAAGGTGATCATTGGTACTTCGATTGATGAGACTATGCAGGATGAGCTTCGCGTCACAGTGGTGGCAACGGGTTTAGACACCGCAGCAGAATCGGCAACTAAACCAGAGATGGTTAAACCGAATCTGACTGCGGTGCAAGCCAATAAAGAGAGTGCTGAAACAGCAGTTCAACAGCCGCAAGCTGTAGTGACTGAAGAGCCAGCACAGCAGAAGATTCAGCTTGAAAAAGCAGCGAAAGCGGTTCAGGAAGTAGAGGTAGAACGTCCGAAGATGGTTGCGAATGGCGGCACCACAGGTAGTTTGCCAAATTCAAACTACCTGGATATTCCTGCTTTCTTGCGACGTCAGGCAGATTAGTTTATTGCCAGGCTTTTTCAGATCGATCCAATTTGGAAGTCAACAGGCCTGGTAGTAAATTAATCGTGTTGGTATAGCTGACATGTTAAGAAGATTCCCTAAACCCACCCACTTAATGGTTTTTAAGTGGCGTGGGTTTTTTCTTTTCAGTCTTCTGTTTGTGGTGCTGTTGTCCATGCTCGCCATTATTCAGGTGCAGCATGAAATTCGTCACACGGAAACAGAGTACTATCTCGCTCTGCAAAACAAGATCAAAGCCAAAGAGGAGTGGGGGCGACTCACTCTGGAGAAGATGCATCTGACGGCACCGGCTCGGGTTGAGCAGATTGCACAAACCGAACTGAATATGAAGATGGAGAAATCTGTCGAACTGAATAACCTGCAGACTATTTATTTGAAAGAACAGAGTGATGAGCATTAATTTAGGCCGAGACAGAGTGGTATTTGCCCTGATTGTAGTCGGGTTTATGGCAGTGTTGGCTAAGGCTTTTTATGTGCAGATCATGCAGTCGGAGTTCTTAATCGCGGAGGGGGACAAACGTCAGGTTCGAACGATTGAGATTCCCGCACCTCGTGGTGAGGTGTTTGATCGGCATGGTACCGTACTCGCCTTGAGTACGCCGATGGCCTCGGTGTCAGCCGATCCAAAAATCATAGTCGGTTATCAGACGGACTACGCCAAACTGCTACAGCTACTGGGTATGAGCCAGCAGCGTTTGATTGAGACGGCACAGCGTCAACAGCACAAGCGTCTGAGCTTTATAAAGCAGGAGGCAAATGCAGACATTATTGAACAGCTGGAGCAGCTGGAACTGCCAGGCCTGCATCTGAAAACCATCAATATGAACTTGCCGACCAAGGATGGTCAGATCATTCAGATTAGCAAAACCGTGCCGTCAATCTGGGTTGATCTGCAACAGATGCTTGGCTATCAGCAGGTTTATAGTAAGTTGGCCAAGATACTGGGGCTGTCGACAGCACGTGTGAAGAACAAAATGGAGAGCAATGCCAAACGCCGTTTTGTTTACATTAAACGCTCGGTCGAGCCGCATGTTGCCAAACTGGTAGAGAGTCTGAATCTGTATGGCGTTTATGTCGATGATGAGTATAAGCGTTACTACCCTGCGGGTGAGATTACCGCTCATCTGGTCGGATTCACCAATATTGATGATGAGGGTCAGGAGGGGCTGGAACTTGCCTACGAAGATTGGTTAAAGGGTGAGAGTGGCCGCAAGCAGGTGATTAAAGACCGCGCGGGGCATGTGATTGATTTTGTCAAAGATGTCGAACCGGCGAAGCCGGGTAAAGAGATCGCTTTAAGTATTGATAAAAATATTCAGTATTTTGCCTACCGAGCATTGAAAGCGAAGATGGTAGAGCATCAGGCACGCTCAGCCAGCGCGGTCGTGCTGGATGCGAAGACCGGGGAGATACTGGCGATGGTGAGTCTGCCGGGTTATAACCCGAATGATCGTCGACAGGTCACCGGCAGCGCGATCAAAAACCGAGTGATTGCAGATCTGATTGAGCCGGGTTCGACCGTGAAGCCTTTTATTGTGGCTAAAGCGCTGCATGAGGGGGTGATCTCGCTGGAAGAAAAAATAGATACCAGTCCCGGCTCGATGCGCATTCAAGGTTACCGCATTACCGATACCCATAATAACGGGGAGTTGACCGCGGGTGACATTATTCAGAAATCGAGTAACGTTGGCGCCTCCAAGATCGCTTTGAAGCTGACACCGGAACAGCAGTATGAGATGTGGCAGCAGGTTGGCTTTAGTCGTGATAGTGGGCTCTACTTGCCTGGTGAAGCCAACGGTATTTTAAAGCCGGTCTCTCAGTGGCAGGACCTGGATCAGACTTCCGCCTCTTATGGTTATGGTTTTAACATTAATTTACTGAATTTGGCTCATGCCTATCTGCTGTTTGCCAATGATGGACAGGTGATGCCATTGACGCTGTTTAAACAGGAAAAGCCGGTGCAGAAAACCCCAGTAGTCAGCCCTTATGCCGCTAATCAAACTCTGCTAATGATGGAGCGTGTAGTGGCCAAAGGCGGTACTGCACCCAAGGCACAGATTCCGGGGTATCGTGTGGCAGGTAAAACGGGAACCACACATAAAACCAAACGTGGCGGTTATGAGCAGAATGAGTACCTGTCACAGTTTGCAGGCATTGTGCCGGTGTCCGATCCCGATATGGTGATGGTGGTCAGTGTCAATGAACCGAGTCGCGGTATCTATTACGGCGGTTCGGTGGCCGCACCGGTATTCAAAGAGGTGATGGAGCAGGCACTGCGCTTAAGAAATGTGCCGCATGACATGCCGATTGATCTGGCTAAGTCGATGTAAGAGTGGTTGTAAGATGAAAAGTCTAAAGCAGTTAAGCCAGTTTGTGAGTCAGTTTTCGATGACCAAATTGGAAGGTGAGTTTGGCGATCAAAGACTGAATGACCTGCATCTGGATTCGCGTCAGTTGAATGCGGGTGATGGTTTTATCGCCTTGCAGGGAGCCAATGGCCATGGTTTAGACTATCTGCAACAGGCCTTGCAGGCCGGGATCGGTTGTCTGTTAAGCGATCGTGATCTGACGCCAAATGAGCAGGCCTGCTTAAATCAGCTTGCCGCAGCGAAGCGACCATGCACGATTGTGATTGAGGATCTGTCGTTGCGACTGGCGCAGATCGCCGACTGGTTTTATGGGCAACCCAGTCAAAAGTTAAAGGTGGTCGGTATTACCGGCACCAATGGCAAGACCTCGACTGCGCACTACCTGGCACAGCTGTTATTTCAGCTTGGGCAGACACCGGCGCTGATTGGCACCCTGGGCAACGGCATTGTCCGCTCTATGAATGATCGCAGTTTGAGTGCCACGCAGAATACCACTCCGGATGCGGTGTCGGTGCATCGCATGCTACAGCGGTTTTATCAACAGGGTGCCAACTGGGTGGTGATGGAGGTCTCCTCACATGCGTTGGAGTTGGGGCGTATCGCGCAGGTTGAGTTTGAGTCGGTTGCCCTGACGCAGGTGACACGAGACCATTTGGATTTTCATGGTTCCGAGCAGGCCTATCAGCAAGCAAAATTTAAACTGTTTACCGACTATGTAAGCTCTTCACAGATCGTGAATGCCGACGATGAAGTCGGTAGAAAACTGATTGAATCCGGAAAACTGAATAATATCTTAA
>CAZNML010000059.1:0-10935 GCA_964574275.1 uncultured Thiosulfatimonas sp.
CAGTCCTATTTTCTAGCCGTAAACTTTTTACGCAGTTATAAAAAAAGGGGCTTAATAGCCCCTTCTTATATATATGCAATTAAAGCTCAGTTAATTACTTCAGTGTCACTCGTGCAAACTTACGTTTACCGACCTGATAGACACAAGTGGTATCGACCGGCATAGCTTGTCGGCTATTATCCACCTTCTCACCATTGATCTTAACGGCACCCTGTTTGGTCATACGGTGCGCATCCGATGTAGAAGCAACCAGGCCTGCCTCTTTTAACAGGTTCGCCAATGGCATCTCACCTTCAAAGGTAAATTCTGGCATCTCATCCGGAATGGCATTTTTTGAGAACTTGGTTTCAAAATCTTTTAACGCAGCTTGTGCCGCTTCAGCTGAGTGGAAACGCTTAATCAATTCCATCGCCAGCTTCACTTTAATATTACGCGGGTTCTCACCGTCTTTAACTGCCTGCTGGTAACCTTGAATGGTTTCAATCGACTCAAAGCTCAGTAACTCATAATAACGCCACATTAACTCATCCGAGACTGACATCACCTTACCGAACATATCGTTTGGCTCATCTTTAATACCGATATAGTTATTCAGAGACTTAGACATCTTCTGCACACCGTCCAAACCTTCAAGAATCGGCATAGTCAAAGTACACTGCTGTGGCTTGCCATAGTGACCCTGTAGCGTACGCCCCATTAACAGGTTGAACTTCTGATCGGTTCCACCCAGTTCAATATCCGCATCCATCGCTACTGAGTCATAACCCTGTACCATCGGGTATAAAAACTCATGAATGGCGATCGGTGTATTGGATTTAAAACGATCCGAGAAGTCATTACGCTCCAGCATACGTGCAACAGTCACCTGACCGGCCAGCTTGATCATATCCTCAGCGGTCATCTTCGACATCCACTCCGAGTTATACATAACCGTGGTTTTTTCAGGATCAAGGATTTTAAACACCTGCTCTTTATAGGTCGCGGCATTCACTTCAATCTCTTCACGTGACAATGGCGGACGTGTCTGACTCTTACCGGTTGGATCACCGATCATCGCCGTAAAGTCACCAATCAAAAACAACACCTCATGCCCCAAGTCCTGGAACTGCTTTAACTTATTGATTAATACTGTGTGCCCCAGGTGCAGGTCGGCCGCAGTTGGATCGAATCCAGCCTTAACGCGTAATGGCTTGCCGCTCTCCAGCTTTTCGATCAACTCTTTTTCAACCAGGATCTCTTCTGAGCCGCGTTTAATAATTGCTAATTGTTCTTGTACTGATTTCATTTTTACTTTACTTACTTAAATCTAAAAAATTCTTTAAAACTGTTTACACACAGTAAACCGGACAGGCCTGATCAATAATTAAACCGCGCCACACAAAACGGTATCGGTATTTAGTTCCAACTTGCCGGTTAACTCACTCACAGAGCGGTAACCGTTAGCCCGCATATATTTGGCAATGCCTTTATTAACCTTTTTGACAATCAACGGGTCTTTAGCCACGGCGGTACCAATCGCCACCATGGAGGCACCGGCAAGGAAAAATTCAATCGCATCTTCCGCACTGGCAATACCGCCTAAACCGATAATTGGAATATCGTGCTGCTTCGCCACTTGATAGACCTGATGCACCTTTAACAGCGCCACCGGTTTAATCGCTGGTCCGGACAGGCCGCCCTGGTTATTCCCTAAAGTCGGCTTGCGGGTCTGCGCATCGATCTGCATTCCCATCAGCGTATTAATGGCAGACAGCGCATCGGCACCGGCATCAATCACACGGCGTGCGCCTTCAGCAATATCGGTCTGGTTCGGTGATAACTTTACAATCAACGGCTTGCTGGTATTGGCACGGCAAGCTTCCACCACGCGTGCCGCCATATCCGGATCATTACCAAATGCCGCCCCGCCTTTCTTAACGTTTGGACAGGAGATGTTCACCTCAATTGCCGGCAGTGCCGTTTGGTCGAACAGACGCACCACTTCGGCATACTCTTCAATGCTCGAACCGGAGACATTAATAATATAACGGGTATCATCCAGATTCAGCTGCGGCAGATAGTCTTTAATAACGGCGTGTGCACCGGGATTCTGCAGGCCGATCGAGTTCAGCAGACCACTTGGAGACTCCATCACACGCTCCGGTTTATTACCCAGTTTTGGCTCCAGTGTGGTGCCTTTTAAAAACATGGCACCGACATCGCGATTGGAAAAGCCAGAAACAGACTGGTATTCTATGCCGTATCCAGCGTTCCCCGATGCCATTGCTACCGGGGAATTGAATTTTATTCCACAAATTTCGACAGATAAATCAACCATAGAAGCCGTCCTGTATGTTGCACATTATTTTATATGAACCAGAAATCCCTCAAAATACCGGGGCACTGATTCGTCTTAGCGCCAATATGGGCGCACATTTACACCTTATCCACCCAATCGCTTTTGATTTGAGCGAGAAGAAGGTGCGTCGAGCGGGCTTGGATTACGCTGAGCTGGCTAATCTACAAGAGCATGAGAGCCTTGAAGCCTGTTTAGCCAAGATTAAACCGAACCGCGTTTTTGCCTTAACGACTAAAACAACCCGCTATTATACCGAACCCAAGTTCGAAAACGGAGATGCTTTTCTTTTTGGACCGGAAACGCGTGGTTTACCGGCCGAAGTCATCGAAAGCTTTCCGGAGGAGCAACGCCTCACCATCCCGATGATTCCGGGCGGGCGCAGCCTCAATCTGGCCAACGCCGTTTCCGCTATGGCTTATGAAGCCTGGCGCCAACTCGATTTCGATATGAACCTGTAATCACAGTGACTAAAAAACAAAAGGCGACCCAGTTCAGGTCGCCTTTTTATTTTTTTACCCACTGTATAAATAACCAGGCCTGGTTATTTAACAGCAAACTGATCAGCAAAACTTAACTCATCGTTGCGCTAGTCAGTTTCCGAACGCCCATCTCTGGCCATTAACTGCTGCACCGCCTGTTGCGGCGAACACTCGCCAGCGACAATGCGATAGACTTGCTCCATAATCGGCAAGTCCAGCTGGTAACGATCAGCTATCTGCTTGACCACCTTAACCGCTTTGACCCCTTCGACAACCTGGCCAATAGAAGCTACCACCTCATCCACCGTGCCCTGGGTCTGTGCCAAACGCAGACCAAAACGTCGGTTACGCGACAGGTCATCAGTACAGGTCAATACCAGATCCCCCAAACCGGCTAAACCCATAAAGGTTTCCGGATTGGCGCCCAGTGCCTGACCCAAACGCATCATCTCCGCCATGCCGCGCGCCACCAGAGCCGCACGCGCATTGGCCCCTAAATGCAAACCATCACTCAAGCCGGTGGCAATCGCCATAATATTTTTATAGGCGCCGCCAATCTCAACCCCGGCCATATCCTGCTGCGTGTACATTCTGAAGTTGGCATAGTGGAACGCCTGCGCCCAGAACTCGGCCTCTCCCACTGTCTCTGAGGCGCTGACCATGGCGGTCGGCAAGCCCTTAGCCACCTCATCCGCAAAGGTCGGTCCGGTCAACACCGCCATCGGCTGTGTTGAACCGAACACCTGCTGCACCACCTGATGCAGCAGCAATGCTGTATCGGATTCAAAACCCTTGGTTGCCCAGGCAAAGTGCACCAGTTTGTCTTGCGGCAACAGACTGCTGATTTGCAGTAGCGTCTGCCGGAACACATGACTGGGCACCACCACCAAAACACCATCGACCTGCTGCAAACTTGCAGCAAGCTCATTCGAGACCGTTAAACCCTCGGGAAAAGGGATGCCGGCCAGGTATTTATTATTGGCCTGCTCCAACTCCAATAACGCCGCTTGCTCAGCACTGTGCGTCCACAGATTTACTCTGTGGCCCGCACGTGCCAAGTGAATCGCCAGAGCGGTTCCCCAGGCGCCGGCACCAATGACCGCTAAAGTTAATGGGTTGGCCGTCATCAATCAGCGCTTATTGGGCCGTTGCGTTCTCAGACTGCTGCGCCGCCGCCTGCTGCAGGTGACCCTGGTACATAGCATCAAAGTTAACCGGCTCAAGTAGCAGTTGCGGGAAACCACCGCGAGTAACCAGATCAGAGATCGCTTCACGCGCATACGGGAACAGAGTACCCGGACACTGAGAGCCCAATAGGTAACTCAACTCATCCTGGTTAAAGCCTTCAAGAGTGAAAATACCGGCCTGCTCAACTTCACACAGGAAAGCCACCTTATCTTCAACCTTAGTGGTTGCCGTCACACGTAGAAGAACGTGATACACACCCTCTTCCAAAGCCTTACTCTCAACATTCAGATTTACTTCCAGACTTGGCTGAAACTCACTGGTAAAGATACCCGGTGTGTTTGGCGATTCAAACGAGATATCTTTAGTGTAGATTTTTTGGATAACAAATTTTTGCTCTGTCGCTTCAGACATGATTTTTTCCTTATTATTTTTTACCAGGGACTTCCCTAAAAATTCGATTGCTAACTCGTAATTAAGCGTTTAGCAGTGGATCAAGCTCGCCACGTTTATCCGCAGCAGACAGATCATCAAACCCACCTACATGATGGTCACCAATAAAGATCTGCGGCACAGTATTACGGCCGGTTTTCGCTTCCATATCCGCCCACATTTGCGCATTGCCACCAACATCAATTGACTCATAAGTCGCGCCTTTTGAGTCCAGTAAACGTTTTGCCATATTGCAATATGGGCAAGTTGCTGTGCTGTAAATTACTACTTGTGCCATCTGAGTTTCCTTTTTCTGTTTAGCCTGCTTGGCTACTTTTTTTTGTTTTTTTTTGACTTGATCGAACTAACGGGCAGGCCTGCTGACTTCCAGGCATTCATACCACCGGCCAGATTATAAACTTGCGTATAACCGTTTTTAACCAGCATAGTCGCGGCACGACCGGAGCGCGCTCCAGATAGACAGAACACGACTACCGGCTTATCTTTATCAGCTTTAATACTATCGATCTTGCCCGCTAATTCTGTGACAGAGATATTGGTCGCCTGACCGATGGTACCCTCTTTATACTCTCCAGCAGTACGCACATCCAGCATATAAGCATCATCATTAAACAGACGTGTCGCCTCATCGGTATTGACACTCTTATAGCCCGCGATTCTGTCACCAACGTAACTATAAATTAACATACCCAAAATAACCGCTAAGGCAATAAACAAAAGCAACTGCTCTTGTACAAATTCGTTAAACATTCATCTTTCCTTAATAGAACTTTAAAACCAAACCTGATGATTTTAACAGCGAAAGTCGCTACAATGAATCGTATTTTCCAAAAATTTATGGTAGTGAATCACAAATGAGCCAAGAACTGAAACCGAAGATTAAAATTGAAAACCGTCCTACTGGACTGATCATCCTTGATGGTTGGGGACACCGTGAAGAAGTTGAACACAATGCAATTGCCCAGGCAAACACACCAAACTGGGATAAGTTGGTTGCAAACAACCCGCATACACTTATTCACACTTCGGGTCTGAATGTTGGTCTACCGGAAGGGCAGATGGGGAACTCGGAAGTGGGCCACCTTAATCTGGGTGCCGGTCGCGTGGTTTACCAGGAGCTGACACGTATTCAAAAAGATATCGACGATGGCCGTTTCTTCAACAATAACGCCCTTCTAAATGCGATTGATAAAGCGGTGGACCGTGATCACACAGTGCATATTATGGGACTGCTATCCGATGGCGGAGTTCACTCACACATTGAGCACATTAAAGCGTCGTTAACCCTAGCGGTTGAACGTGGTGCCAAACCACTGCTGCATATCTTTGCCGATGGTCGTGATACCGCGCCGCAAAGCGCGTTAAAGTACATCGAAGAGATTGAAAAACACTTCAAAAAAATTGGCAGCGGGCGTGTCGCCTCCGTTACCGGTCGCTTCTATGCGCTGGATCGTGATAATCGCTGGGATCGAATTGAAGAAGCTTATGATGTTATCTGCTGCGGAGAAGCTGAGTTTTATGCCAGCTCTGCCAAAGAGGCGATTGAAATGGCTTACGAACGTGGTGAGACCGATGAATTCGTTAAAGCGACCGCGATTCTAAGCAAAAAAGGCAAAAAGCCGAAAGTGAAAGACGGTGACTCGATCATCTTTATGAACTACCGTTCAGACCGCGCACGTCAATTGACCAGCGCCTTTATTATGAGCGACTTCGGTGAGTTCCACCGCTGCAAAACACCGATTCTGTCTGAGTTCGTTACCCTGACGGAATATCACAAAAACTTTGAAAGTTTTGGTGCCAGCATCGCTTACCGCCCAACCAAACTTAAAAACACCTTTGGTGAAGTGATCTCAAAACTGCAGCTGCGTCAGCTGCGTATTGCCGAAACAGAGAAGTACGCACACGTGACCTTCTTCCTTAACGGCGGTATTGAAGCGCCATATCTAGGTGAAGACCGTATCCTGGTGCCTTCGCCACAGGTTAAAACTTACGACCTGCAACCGGAGATGAGCCTGCCTGAACTGACTGAGAAGCTGGTTGAAGCCATTGAGTCAGGACGTTACGACACCTTTATCTGCAATATCGCCAACCCAGACATGGTCGGCCACTCCGGTAACTTTGAAGCCTGTGTGAAAGCGGTTGAAGCGGTCGATACAGCCGTCGGTAAAATCACAGCGGCACTGGAAAAAGCCAATGGTCAAGCGCTGATCACAGCGGACCACGGTAATATGGAGATGTTACAGGACCCTGAAACCGGTGAACCACTAACTTCACACACCACCTTCCCGGTACCTTGTGTCTATACCGGACCTAAGGAGATCAGCTTAAGAGAGGGCGGTTCTCTGCCGGACATTATGCCAACCATGCTGAACTTAATGGACATTAAGCAGCCTGAAGAGATGACCGGAACCACTCTATTAAAATAGAGAGAGACCGCAAAGGTTAATCCTTCCGCTGAAAATACCAACAGGCCTGTTCGAATCTATTTGAACAGGCCTGTTTGTTTTATAGCGCATAAAATCGACTGGAAAAACAATCGCTTTCGGCCTATGCTAATATCAAGTTTGGATGAAAGGGATGCTAATTCGTGACTGACTTCATAAATCAGCCTTGGTTTTGGCTCTACTATATTAGTTATTCTCTATTGATTGTCGCCACGCTGTTGCACATGCTCTATAAACAGCGCTCGCCACAGAGTTTAATGACCTGGATGCTGGCGCTGATCCTGCTGCCCTATCTCGGCGTACTGCTCTATCTGTTTTTTGGTTCGCGTAAATTCTTCAAAGCCCGACGCAAACCCGCTATCTCCATCACCTCACTTAAACAGTGCCAACCTCAGAACAAGCTGGCACGCCAAACTGATCGCATTCTCTCCGCCAACCACATCAACACCACTACTCAGGACAATGACGTCAAACTGTTCCATGACTGCCAAGCGGCCTTCAACTCTTTTCTGGCAGAGATAAAACAGGCCACCCAAAGCATCTATATTGAAACCTATATTTTTGAAATTGATGAGACGGGTGAACAGATACTGCAGGCGTTGGAACAGAAGGCCAGTCAAGGGGTCGAAGTCTGCCTGCTAATCGACGGCATCGGCTCCTATGAGCTCTACCGCAACCAGCACCTGCTCAAGGGTTTACAAAAACAGGGCGGCAAGGTGGCGTTTTTCCACCCCTTATTCAGCACCCTGTTTCGCGGTCAGCTCAACCTGCGTAACCACCGCAAAATCTATCTGTTTGACCAGACCGTGCTGTTTACCGGCGGCATCAACCTCTCCAGCGACTACCTGGGCGCATCCGATGATCAGCGCTGGAAAGACCTGATTTTTAAGGTTCAAGGGCCTGCGGTACAGCACTACAGCAACCTGTTTAATGAGGATTGGCTCTATACCACCGGCCAGCCCCTGATTCACGATCACCCGCCGCTACTGGAACTGACTGCCAACCAGCGCCCCAGCTCTGAAGATCCACAGCAGATTCTGCAGGTGATCCCATCCGGCCCCGATATTGAAGGCGACGCTTTGCTGGAAGCGATGCTGCACAGCATCTATGCCGCCCAGCACCAGATTCAGATCGTTACCCCCTACTTCATTCCGGACAGCGCCATTCTCAACGCCCTGTTAATTGCCATTAAACGCGGTATTAAAGTGCAGCTGTTTACGCCGGAAGTTTCCGACCATCTGATCTTTGATCTGGGGCGCAGCTCCTACACCCGCGAACTGGCTGAAGCGGGTGCCGAGGTTTTCTATTACACCGACAATATGCTGCACGCCAAACTGGTGATGGTTGATGATAGCGTCATGCTCTCCGGCTCCGCCAATCTCGATTATCGCTCGCTGTTTATTAACTACGAAGTGGTGAATATGATCTATGCACAACCGCAGATCAGACAGGCGCAACAGTGGATTGACGATCTAAAACCGGACTGCATCCACTACCACCCAACCACCTCAGCGGTGCGCCGTCTCTTTGAAAATCTGACGCGCATCTTTGCGCCCATTTTGTAAGAGTCAGGCCTGCTCATGTACAAACCCAAAATCACCCCGCTTGCTGATGCCCCGGACAGTGACCGTTACCACCTGCCTGAGTCTTTTACCCTGCTGGCGTGGAACCTGCAAAAACACGACTTCCTGCACTATCAGCACCGGCCGATTGAAGAGCTAATCCAGATCCCGAAAACACATCTACTGTCACTGCAAGAGGCCAGCACACGCGCCTCACAAAGCCGCTTTTTCAATGTGCCTTTTGTGATGGCCCCCAATATTCAGACTCGAGCCAAACACTATGGGGTGGTCACCGCCTCCTGCGCACCGATCAAACCCTACCGCCAGTGCATGACGCAGTCGCGTGAACTGGGGCTTGCCACCTATAAAAGCGCACTGATCACTCACCACCCTTTGGCCAATGGCGACACATTGATTCACGTCAATATCCACGCCATTAACTTTGTGCGCAACAAGGTTTTCACGCAGGAGCTGCAACAGCTGTGGAGCTATTTAAGCCACCAGTCCGGGCCAATGATTATCAGCGGCGACTTCAACACCTGGAACCGAACCCGCTTGCGAACCCTGCAGCACGCCACCGAGCGCCTGAAGCTCAAAGCGGTCGAATTCCCCGACAGCAAACCCATTAAAACGCTATTCAGACAACCTCTGGACCACATCTTCTATCGCGGCCTCATCCTAGAGCAGGCCTTTGCCTTATCCGTTACGCACATCTCCGATCACAACCCGCTGATTGCCAGCTTTCAAAGCCCTAAAAACATATAAGACACAAATAAACAATGGTAAAATTTGATTCCTATTGCATCTATAAAGTATAATTTCGCACCTATTTTTATTAATTGAACGCGCTAAGATCAGGCAAAATCCTTATATATCAACAAGATAACGAGCAAAGCTGCTCTGTTTTTATATAAGATCTGACAGACAGGAAACTGAATATGAATCCACAACAATCCCCAAACGGTCTAAACCTATCAGGCCTATACTCTCCTGAGTTTGAAAAGGAGAACTGTGGCTTTGGAATGATTGCCAATATGGACGACAAGCCAAGCCACTGGGTAGTACAAACTGCTATTGAATCTCTTGCTAACATGACTCACCGTGGTGGTGTTGCAGCCGACTGTTGTACGGGGGATGGTTGTGGTCTTTTAATTAAAAAGCCAACAGGCTTTTTGGCAAGCGTTGCTGCGGCTGAAGGTTTTGAGCTAGCGGAAGTTTACGCTGCCGGTATGGTATTCCTGAACCAGGATGCTGACAAAGCACAAGAAGCACGCACTTTCCTGGAAAAGACGTTGACCAACAAAGGTTTGACCGTAGCGGGCTGGCGCAAAGTTCCAGTTCGTTCTGAAGTACTGGGTGCCCAAGCAGCTGGCATGGAGCCAGTAATTGAACAGGTGTTCGTTAATGCGCCTGCTGGCATGGAAGAAGCTGATTTCAACCGTCTACTGTTTACTGCGCGTCGTAAAACAGAGATGGAGATCGAGCCGAAAGACGGTACTTTCTATATTGCCTCTTTAAACAGCCAGTTACTTGCCTATAAAGGCTTGGTCATGCCAAAAGAACTGCCTGAGTTCTATATTGACCTAAAGAATGATGAGTTCGCCTCTTCGTCGATCTCTTATCACCAGCGTTTCTCGACCAACACGACTCCTCAGTGGCGTTTGGCACAGCCTTTCCGTTTCCTGGCGCACAACGGTGAATTAAACACCATCCGTGGTAACCGTAACTGGGCCTTGGCACGTCAGAAGAAATTCGAAACGCCATTGCTACCTGATTTAGGTGAATTGAAGCCGCTAGTAGCGCAACAAGGTTCTGACTCGAACTCTTTGGATAACATGATGGAAATCTTGATGATGGGTGACATGCACATCTTCCAAGCTTTACGTCTATTAGTACCACCTGCATGGCAAAACATCCCGCATATGGACGCGGATAAAAAAGCGTTCCTAGAGTACAACTCTATGCACATGGAACCTTGGGATGGTCCAGCAGGTATGGTAATCAACACTGGTAAATACGCTATCTGTGGTGTTGACCGTAACGGTCTGCGCCCAACACGTTACGTGATTACCAAAGACCGCCACATCACTTTTGCATCGGAAATCGGTGTATACAACTACGCACCAGAAGACGTAGTTGAAAAAGGTCGCTTGAAACCAGGTCAAGTTATCGCCGTAGATTTAGAGAACGGTGAACTAATCAAGCCGGAAGCGATCGACGACCAACTGAAGACAGCCAAGCCATACCGCAAGTGGATGGACGAAGGCTACATGCACATCGAAGAGAAACTAGAGCAGGATGAAATCACTCTAGGTTGGGACAGCAACACTGCGGACACTTACCAGAAGTACTTCCAAGTGACTTTTGAAGAGCGTGATGCGGTTATCCGTGTATTGGCTGAAGACGGTCAAGAAGCAACCGTTTCTATGGGTGATGATGCACCTTTACCGGTTTTCTCGCATAAGCCACGTTCG
>CAZNML010000060.1:0-10928 GCA_964574275.1 uncultured Thiosulfatimonas sp.
GTAGTAGATGTCACCCTGCTCGGTAATCACTACTGCTTCACCTGGAGCCAGGTCTCTCTCCAACTCAAAACCTAGACCGTTTAACGCCACCGATTCAGAAGCCACCATATAGTCGGTACCCTGATCTGTGACACGCTTACCAACCACGGCCGGGCGCAGACCATAAGGGTCACGAAAAGCCACCACGCCGATATTAGCAATAATTCCAACCGCAGCATAACCACCACGTGCACGCTTATGCACCTGACGAATCGCATTAAAGACGTCGTTGTGATCAATCACCATCTTCTTCTGTGACATCAACTCATGTGCAAACACATTCAATAACACTTCAGAGTCCGAGTTGGTATTCAGGTGACGTAGGTCCTGTTGAAACAGCTCCTGGCTCAGCTCTTCCGCATTGGTCAGGTTACCATTGTGCCCCATAGCAATACCGTAAGGTGAGTTTACATAGAACGGTTGCGCTTCAGCACTGGAAGATGAACCCGCAGTCGGATAACGGACGTGACCAATCCCTATAGTGCCGTGTAGATCACGCATATGGCGAGTGCGGAACACATCCTTGACCAATCCATTATCTTTACGCTGATAAAAGCGTCCATTCTCACAGGTAACGATACCCGCTGCATCCTGTCCACGGTGCTGTAAAACCGTTAGAGCGTCATAAATCTCCTGGTTAACAGCATGATCACCAACGGATACAATCCCAACAATACCACACATAGTGCTTCTCTCTTTTCAATCAATATGAAGGTTCTTAACAAGCGCTGCAGACAGCGAAATTAAGAGACGAATTTTAAATTTATATTCAATGTTTGGAAATAGCGGCTATTTTACCTCTACTACTTCCGCTTGGGTACGAATTGCCTTATCAATTTTTCTTTTGACCTTTTCCGCAAGCGCACGGCTGTCATAAGGGCCGGTTCTGACCGAGTAGGCCTTCGGATTACTATACTCTTTAATCCACACATCGTTGCGATCATCCAGCAGACCCAAAACCCGGTTGGCATCTTTAATCTTGTTGGATGAGTAAACTTTGACCAACCACTGTTTTTTGCTTTCCTGTTGAGATTGAGGTTCAACAGTTTTAGCCGGTTTTGTCGCCTTAGTAGACTCTACGCTCTGATGCTGACTATCGCTTTGCACCGCTGGTGCTGCAGCGCGGCTTTCGATCTGTTGTTTATCCTGCTGTACCACGCTGGCAACCGGCTCGGCGACTACTGCTTGGCTGTTATCTGCATTTGCCTGCGGTTTACTTGGCAATACATAAGGCTGATAAACAATCGCTTCCCCCCTCTGGTTGACTGCAGAGGAGTCGACCCGTTCGCTATCCGGCTTAAAATTAACCGGGTTACTGTACCAGCCTGGCACAATCACAACCAGTAGCGCCAGCCAAATGGCGGCACCGGTTAAGCGATATTTACTGATCTCATCCATGGCGCAGTCTCATCTCCAGCCGTTCAAGCATCCGTCTCTAACGCTTGCATTGCCTGTGACACCGTAAAAAACGAGCCCCAAACCAATACCGGCATCTGCGCGTTCGATTTCACCTGCTGTACCGCCTGCTGAATCGAATCCGTCACTATGACAGAAGATTCCGCCACCCCGGCAGAATTCAATAACTGCTTTAACTCTTTCACCGGGGTTGAACGCGGAATCGCCAAATCCGCAATAAACCAGGTTTTGACCCAAGGCTTCAATATTTCAACCATTGGTAGACTGTCTTTATCGCTCAGCACGGAAAAAACTGCATTATAACACTGCTGTTGCTCGCTTAAATATTCGGCCAATGCCTGAGCAGATTGTGGATTATGCGCTACATCAATTAGCCAGGCCTGCTCATTAATAGTCAGACTCTGCAAACGCCCAGCATGAGTCGTCGCCTCCAAGCCCGAACAGATCGCATCATAACTGACCGGCAGCTGTTCAGCCACCTGCCCCAATAACGCCAAGGCTCCGGCCGCATTCTGCAGTTGAAACTGCCCCTTCAAAGCGGGAAACGGTAACTCATGCCTGTCAAAAACAGTCGAACGCTCCATAGAAAGTGACCAGGCCTGCTGTGTCTGCTCAAAACTAAAGTCACGATTCAGACAGCTTAGCGGCACCTGCTGCTTGTCAGCATAATCAAATAGACTCTGCGGGGGATTCGGATCCGAGCAGACTGCCGGACAACCGCTACGCGTTATCCCAGCCTTCTCTGTCGCAATCACCGAACGATCACCGCCCAGCCAGTCAATATGGTCGATATCGATAGCGGTAATCAGAGCCGCATCCGCATCGACCAAATTAACCGCATCCAACCGTCCTCCTAGACCGACCTCTAATACCGCCACATCGACCTGATGTTTTTTAAACAACAAAAGAGCTGCCAGAGTCGAAAATTCAAAATAGGTCAGCTTGATCTGACCTCGAGCCTGCTCTATTTCAAAAAACGCATCAATAATCTGCTGATCACCGACCATCTTGCCATTCAGTTGAATACGTTCATTAAATCGTAGAATATGCGGTGAGGTATAAGTACCGACTTTATAACCGGCCGCATCCAAAATGGACGATAACATCGCCACACTGGAGCCTTTGCCGTTGGTACCGGCAACACTGATAACAAAAGGAGCAGGCCGGTTAACTTCAAGCTGTTGTGCTACCTGGCTGACTCGCTCCAGACCCAGATCAATCTCCTGGGCATGCAAAGACAGCAACCAGTCAATCCATTCCTGTAGGCTTGCATCTCTTGCGGGGTGATTCATAGAAAAACTTCAGTCGATATAGACAAAATAAAACCCTGATTACTTCCTTGCGGTCTGCAATCAGGGTTTACATAGGTTTAAGCAGGCTTTTTCAGCAGCATACGGCAAATACTGGACAGCTCATTCGCTAATTCATGACGATGGATAATGCGGTCAATCGCACCATGCTCCAACAAGAACTCACTGCGCTGGAAACCTTCCGGCAGCTTCTCACGTACAGTCTGCTCAATAACACGTGGGCCGGCAAAACCGATCAGAGCTTTTGGCTCGGCCACATTAATATCACCCAACATAGCAAAACTGGCTGAAACCCCACCCATAGTCGGATCGGTTAACACGGAGACAAATGGCAGGCCTTTGGCACGCAGGCGCCCTAGAGCCGCACTGGTTTTTGCCATCTGCATCAATGAGAATAGCGCTTCCTGCATACGCGCTCCACCACTGGCAGAGAACACAATCAACGGTGCATTCAGTTCAATGGCAGCATTCACCGCACGAACAAACTTCTCACCCATTACCGATCCCATTGATCCACCCATGAATTTAAATTCAAAGGCACCGGCGACCACCTCAAGACCATTAATTGAACCGGTTGCGGTAATAAAAGAGTCTTTCTCATTGGTCGCTTTCTGCGATTGTGCGATGCGGTCTTTATACTTTTTAAGGTCCTTAAACTTCAAACGATCAACCGGGGAGACATTTTCAGAGATCTCTTTAAAAGTCCCTTCGTCAAAAAAGCTCTGCAGACGATCACGTCCACCTAAACGCATGTGGTGATCGCACTTCGGACACACCTCTTTATTGCGTTTCACTTCTGAACGGTACAGGGTACTTTCACACTTCGGGCACTTCGTCCACAGGCCTTCCGGTACCGAACTCTTACGCTCTGCAACCTGCTTAATACTTGGTAGAATCTTTTCAAACCAGTTCATATCAACTACTCCTGACCTTTCAACTTATCG
The DNA here is from genome assembly GCA_964574275.1 of uncultured Thiosulfatimonas sp. GTDB lineage: Bacteria > Pseudomonadota > Gammaproteobacteria > Thiomicrospirales > Thiomicrospiraceae > Thiomicrorhabdus. The sequence continues at coordinate 3,710 of CAZNML010000060.1, forward strand.
GCGCGATCAATCGCGGCACGGAATTCTGTCATCTTCTCACTTAATGCCAGTTCAATTTCATATAAATCTTTATCGTGATTGGCTTCGATAATACTCACCAAAGCAGAACCTACAATAATGGCATCACCCAGTTGCGCCATCTTATAAGCGGTTTCACCATCACGAATGCCGAAGCCGATACCGATTGGTAAATTCAGTGTTTCATCGATACGCTTCACCTGCTTGGCGACATCATCCACATCCAACTCTTTAGAGCCGGTCACCCCCTTCAAGGAGACATAGTAGACAAAACCACTGCCCTTCTCATTGACCGCCGCCAAACGTTTGTCCGGCGTCGTTGGCGATACTAGAAATATGCGATCCAGCTCATGCTCACGCAGCGCTTCTAAATAGCCGCCACTCTCTTCCGGCGGCATATCTACTGTTAAGATAGCATCGACGCCAACAGAGGCCGCTGCTTCCGCAAACTCTTCATAACCCTCTGCTTCCACCGGGTTTAGGTATCCCATTAAGATAATCGGCGTTTCTGCATCCGCCATACGGAACTCACGCACCATCTCCAGCACATCGTCCAGGCTGACATTATGCGCTAGAGCACGCTCAACCGCCTTTTGAATCACCGGACCATCCGCCATCGGGTCTGAAAACGGCACACCCAGCTCCAGCATATCCGCACCGGTATGTACCAGACGGTGCATCAGTTGCACAGTCGCACTCGGTCTAGGATCGCCTGCGGTAATATAAGGAATTAACGCGGTTTTACCTCTGGCTTTAAGGTCTGCAAAGGTCTCTTCAATTCTTCCCATTTCCATAATCAATCCTAAAACTCAAAGCCTTCAATTTGTGCAATTGTATTCATATCCTTATCGCCACGCCCCGAAAGGTTGACGATAATAGTTTGATCTTTATTCATAGTCGGTGCTAGCTTGGTTGCATAAGCGATCGCATGGCTTGACTCTAGTGCCGGGATAATCCCTTCATATCTGGTTAAATCTCTAAAACCTTGCAGCGCCTCTTCATCATCAATCGCCACATAGTTAACTCGGCCAATGTCTTTTAACCAGGCGTGCTCTGGCCCAACACCTGGATAGTCCAGGCCTGCTGAAATTGAGTGCGTTCCTAAAATCTGACCATTCTTATCCTGCATCAGGTAGGTACGGTTACCGTGCAATACCCCTGGCGTTCCTTTACACAGTGGTGCGGCATGTTCACCTGTCTCCAGACCGTGACCGGCGGGTTCCACCCCATAGATCTCAACACCTTCGTCCGGCAAAAACTTATGGAACAGGCCGATCGCATTCGAGCCACCACCAACACAGGCAATTAAGGCATCCGGCAACTTGCCCTCTTTTTCAAGAATCTGCTCACGCGCCTCTTCACCAATCACCGCCTGGAAATCACGCACCATCGCCGGGTATGGGTGTGGACCGGCAACCGTTCCGATGATATAGAAAGTATCATCCACATTGGTTACCCAGTCACGCATCGCTTCGTTCAAAGCATCTTTCAAAGTTCTTGAACCGGACTCTACCGCTACCACCTTCGCACCCAGCATCTTCATGCGTGCGACGTTTGGTGCCTGACGCACCACGTCGTCTGCGCCCATATAGACCACACACTCCAGACCAAGACGCGCCGCTACCGTCGCACTGGCCACACCGTGCTGACCCGCTCCAGTTTCAGCAATAATGCGTTTTTTACCTAAACGCTTGGCCAACAACGCCTGACCAATGGTGTTATTCACCTTATGAGCACCGGTATGGTTCAAGTCTTCACGCTTTAGATAAATTTTGGCACCGCCTAATGACTCCGACCATCGTTCAGCATAATAAAGCGGTGTTGGACGCCCAACATAATCTCTTAAATCTTGTGCAATTTCATTTAAGAAATCAGGATTGTTTTTGACACTCTCATACTCCTGATCTAACTGCTCTAATGCAGCCATCAAAGTTTCTGGAGCAAAAATACCACCGAATTGGCCGAAGTGACCATCTTTATCAGGGAACTTTGAAAAATCTACTGTCATTCAACTGTACTCATTACTTGTTGCATAAATAGGCTTACCTTGTCTGTCGACTTGATCCCCTTACGGGCCTCAACGCCGCCACTGACATCCACGGCCCAAGGCTTAACCGTGTCTATCGCTTGTTTGATATTTTCAGCACTTAAACCGCCGGCGAGGATAATGGGCTTGCTAAAGTCCTTAGGCACCCACTCCCAGTTAAACTGTTCACCGGTTCCACCCGGCACACCCGGCTTATAAGCATCCAACAGAATGCCGCAAGCGGCTGCATACTGCTCGGCAATCTGCTCTAGATCGGTAGACGCTTGCATCCGCACCGCTTTCATATAGGGTACACCAAACTGTTGACAGAATTCAGGCGTTTCATCGCCATGAAACTGCAACAGATCAATCTGCACCTGCTCAAGAACCGCCTTAACGTACTCCTTATCCGGGTTAACAAACAGTGCCGTTTTAGTCACAAACGCCGGTAGCGTCCGCGCAATTGAGCAGGCCTGCTCAATTTCAACGTGTCGCGGACTAGGTTGATAAAATACCAATCCGATTGAATCCGCACCGCTGTTGGCCACCATCAGCCCGTCTTCCACACGGGTGATACCACAGATTTTCACTCGGGTTCGACGATTTATAGACACTGCCATAACACCTCATCCAGCTCAACACGGGGAATCTCAAACTGCTCAGGGTACAGGGCATTGACAAAATACAGCCCAAATGCCGGAGCAGTCGGTCCGGCCTTGGTTCGATCCTGCAGCGACAATAATTCCGCGACCCACTCTACCGGGCGATCACCCCTTCCCACCTCAATCAGGGTACCGGCGATATTACGCACCATATGGTGCAAAAAAGCATTCGCCTGGATATCAATCAAGACAAAATCACCCTGACGTTTAACACTGATCGACTGAATTTCACGCTTGGCATGCGAAGCCTGACAGCCCGAGGCTCTAAAAGACTGATAGTCCTGTTCACCCAGCAGCGTCTGCGCCGCCTGATGCATCAGTTTTTCATTTAACGGAATCGGTTCCCAAGTTGCACGGTTTGCCAAAACGGCAGAGTGCACATCCCGATTAAAGATCACATAACGATACTGACGAGCAACCGCAGAGAAACGGGCATGAAACTCCTCATCTACAGAACGAGCCCAAGCGATGCGGATATCAAAAGGCAGTTTAGTATTGCCGCCTCTTACCCACGCCAAATCAGGACGCTGCGCCTTGGTATCAAAATGCACAATCTGACCGACAGAGTGCACTCCGGTATCAGTGCGCCCCGCGCACTGCACTGTGATCGGCTCATCGGCAATGGAAGAGACCGCACGCTCAATATGGCTCTGCACCGACTCACACTCAATCTGACGCTGCCAACCACAGTAGTTGGTGCCCAGATACTCAACACATAAGGCGACTCTATTCGACAATGCTTTGATCCAACCGAGCTAAATTAAATGTACTTTTCAATTAGCAGTTCAGCAATCTGCACGGTATTGGTTGCTGCACCTTTACGCACATTATCAGCCACTACCCAGATATTCAGACCGTTATCGATAGAGATATCTTCACGTACACGCCCAACATAGACCGGGTTGGTATCTGCTGCATCCGATACCGCTGTCGGATAACCGCCATCTACGTGCTCATCAACCAACACCACACCGTCTGTTTTTTCAAATAGCGCTTTCGCTTCATCCGCGGTGATTTTCTTATCGGTTTCAATATGAACCGCTTCACTATGACCATAGAAAACCGGCACACGTACTGCAGTTGGGTTAACCAAGATCGAGTCATCACCCATAATTTTCTTAGTTTCCCACACCATCTTCATCTCTTCTTTGGTGTAGCCGTTGTCCATAAAGACATCAATTTGTGGAATACAGTTAAAAGCAATCTGCTTCGGATAAACATTGCTCTCAACCGGTTTCATATTCAACAGGTTGGCAGTCTGCTTCGCCAACTCTTCAATCGCTTCATTACCCGAACCGGATACCGCCTGGTAAGTTGAAACATTAATACGGCTAATACCCACCGCATCGTAAATTGGTTTCAATGCCACCAACATCTGAATCGTTGAACAGTTAGGGTTGGCGATAATGCCGCGATTTTTGTAACCTGCTACCGCATCCGGGTTCACCTCTGGCACAACCAGTGGAATATCATCGTCATAACGGAACTGTGAAGTGTTATCCACCACCACACAGCCTGCCGCCGCGGCCTTAGGCGCATACTCTTTAGAGATGCTCGCACCCGGCGAGAAAAGACCAATTTGTACTTTTGAGAAATCAAAGGTTTCCAAATCTTCTACCGTTACCCAACCGCCGTTGAATTCGATTTTCTTACCGGCTGAACGGCTACTGGCAAGCGGGTATAAATTTCCAACTGGGAAATTACGTTCTTCCAACACTTTTAAAATTGTTTTTCCAACCGCACCTGTTGCACCAACAACGGCAATATCATACAACTTTGTCATTTTCTCTTTTCCTAACTAAACAACGACCCTAAAACGGCCGCCAAATTAAATCTAATTTTAAAACTATTTGTTCGCGTCTCTAACGACTACAGGGAGGACTTGCCCTGCTCTAACTCTTCGCTACTATCAAGCAAAGCGGCAGGAGAGTTGGCTTTCATCTCCTCCGGCAGACTGACAATCAAACCGCCTTCGGTTAACTCACGACTCTCACCAATAAACTTACCACCGGCTTCGACACTCATCTCACCCGAGACCAGTTCACCAATCAGCTTGCCTGTGGACAAGATATCAATACGTTCACACGCCACTTTGCCCTCCAATACACCGCTCAACACAATGGTGCGTGCCTTAACATAACCCTTGACTTCACCCTGAGTGCCGATCGACAGGTCATACTGACTGTCTATCACACCGTCGATACGGCCATCAATATGCAAGGAGCCGGCTAGTTCGCTGAATTCGCCACTAAAGACACACCCCGGTGCAATAATTGTTTTTCCACCTTCTGCACGCGCTCGTTTACGGCTTGACTTAAAGAACCCCATGGCACCCCTTCTACTTCTTCAAAAACGCTATCATAATTCTGCAGGTTCCAGGTCACAAACGGGCCTGGATCCAGTTTACGTTGTACAAATGAGACCTCATAATGCAGATGATTGCCGGATGACAACCCGGTCGAACCAATACCTCCGATAACGTCACCCCGATGCACAAACTCACCGGTTTTAACATCCAGACGGCTCAGATGACCATAATGGGTTTTAAAGCCATTGGCATGAGCGACAATAATCAAATTACCAAAACCGCTCTTCTTGTGATAACCCGCATACTCAACCACACCATCCGCAGTGACAATCACCGAAGCACCTTTTTCACCACGGTAATCAATACCACGATGAAACTGCTTGGTGCCCTTTACCGGGTGGGTACGCCAGCCATAAGAGCTGCTGACACCGACAAAGTTCTGCACCGGGCGACCATTGGGAATCATCTCCAGCATCATGCCTTTACCCAAAGCACCCAGCTGAACCAGTTTGACGCGATCTTCAACCGCCTTATCAGGCTCTTCTGTACTATTACTGGTACCGATCAACTCCTCCAAACCCTGCAGAGTCTGATCTAGAAACTCCGCCTGTTTGGTCTTGTTGTCCAGCTCCTGCTCCAGCAGACGCTTCTCTGAACTCAGGTGAATATAATCACTTTTTTTCTCAGTTAACGCTGTTTCATAGCCTGTTACCGCAGCGCGATGCTCAGCTTCAATCTGTGCGGCTTTTTCAGACAAAAACCAGATAGTGGCCGCGCCGCCCGCCCAGATCAATACAAACAGCAAAAACAGAAACCATGCAAAACGTCTAAAAAACTGTTTAAACGAGTAGGAACGTGCGCCATGCACGTCACTGATGGTAATGGTAAAGTGATTTCTCATTTCACAAAGCCAGCTTCACAGTCAAGCTTTAAGGCTGTGCCTTAAAGTGCTGCTACTACCGCGTCACCCATTTCGCTACAAGAAACCTTAGTGTTACCTTCTGAGAAGATATCACCAGTACGCAGGCCTTGATCCAGCACTTTACCAACTGCATCTTCAATCTTAACCGCTAGATCTTCACGTCCTAGAGAGTAACGTAGCATCATCGCCGCAGAAAGAATGGTCGCTAGTGGGTTTGCCAGGTTTTGACCAGCGATATCCGGAGCAGAACCGTGACTTGGCTCATACATACCTTTATTGTTCGCGTCCAAAGAAGCTGAAGCCAACATACCGATAGAACCGGTCAACATAGATGCTTCATCAGACAGAATATCACCGAACATATTACCGGTTACCATAACGTCAAACTGCTTAGGGTTAAGCACCAACTGCATTGCTGCGTTATCGACATACATATGATTCACTTCAACTTCTGGATACTCTGGTGCGATCTCATCAACGATTTCACGCCACATTTCAGTTACTTCCAATACATTGGCTTTATCCACTGAAGTCAGCTTCTTGTTACGCTTCATTGCCGCTTGGAAAGCAACGTGTGCAATACGCTTTACTTCTGATTCTGAGTAAACATAAGTGTTGTAACCTTGGCGCTCACCGTTTTCCAGAGTACGCACACCACGAGGCTGACCGAAGTAGATACCACCGGTCAATTCACGCACGATAAGAATATCCAGACCCGCAACCACTTCAGGCTTCAGCGTAGAAGCGTCAGCTAGTTGAGGGTATAAGAATGCAGGACGCAGGTTAGCGAACAGCTCCATCTCTGAACGCAGACGCAGTAGACCTTTTTCCGGGCGAACTGAGATATCCAGAGACTCCCACTTGTAACCACCCACAGCACCAAGCAGAACTGCGTCAGCCGCATGCGCCTTAGCCATAGTCTCATCCGCTAGCGGTACGCCGTGTACATCATAAGCCGCACCACCAACTAGGTCTTCGGTCATATTAATATCTAGACCATCCGATGCTTTAAGGGCTTCTAATACTTTTACCGCTTCTGCTGTAATTTCTGGACCAATCCCATCACCAGGTAAAATCAATACTTCTTGTGTCATTTCTAAATACTCTTAACTTTTAAAATTTAAATTCTGTGAACTACCAGGCCTGGTCAATTAACCAGCAAACAACCATGGCGTTTGTTGCTTACGCTTCTCTTCGTAAGCTTTAATATCGGCTTCGTGCTGTAACGTCAGCCCGATATCATCTAAACCGTTCAATAAACAGTGGCGACGGAAGCTATCCAC
>CAZNML010000061.1:0-4471 GCA_964574275.1 uncultured Thiosulfatimonas sp.
GCTTTGCCGAAAAAACTGCGCGCCGGCGATGCGGTTGAGGTGAGCGGACAGCCGGCGTGGCAGTTAACGGCTAGCGGTCAGGCGCTGTCGGCAGATGAACTGCCCAAAAATGCCAAACATCAAATTGCGCTGTTAAATTTTCTACAGAGTCAGTCCAAGGCGGTCAGTGCCAGCCAACTGAATGCCGAGTTAGACAGCTGGCGTGCCAGTTTGAAAAAGTTTATTGCCGCTGACTGGGTCAGCGAGCGTCGTGGCTTGTGTCTGGCGCATAGCAATTTAGGCCAAGCACCGAATCACACCCTGAATGACGAACAGCAGCAGGCGGTGGAGGCCGTTACCCAGCTAGAAAGCGGTACCTTTAAAGCCTTTCTACTGGAGGGGGTGACCGGCAGCGGTAAAACCGAAGTCTATCTGGGGATGATTGAGCAGATCATTAAACAGGGCAAGCAGGCGCTGGTGCTGGTACCGGAGATTGGTTTAACCCCGCAGATGGTCTCGCGTTTCAATGCTTTTCTGCAAAAGCCAGTGGCCACATTGCACTCCGGCATGAATGATTCTGAGCGACTGTGCGCCTGGCATCTGGTGCGCAGCGGCCAAGTCAGTGTGCTGTTAGGCACCCGCTCGGCGATTTTTGCACCCTTTAAGAACCTGGGGCTGTGCATTATTGATGAGGAGCATGATCTCTCTTTTAAACAGCAGGAGGGTTTTCGCTACTCGGCACGCGATCTGATGATCCGTCGTGGTTTTGATCTTAAGATTCCGGTGGTGCTCGGTTCGGCCACACCGTCACTGGAGACCCTGCACAATGCCAAAACCGGGCGTTACCACTATTTAAAGCTGACGCAACGCGCCGCCAATGCCAAAATGCCGGCGATCAAGTTATTGGATATTCGTGGTGAAAAGGTGCAGGATGGGGTGACTACGCCACTTAAACTGGCCATGCAGAAGCACCTCAATGACGGCGGGCAGGTGCTGCTGTTTTTGAATCGCCGCGGCTTTGCACCGGTGTTGATGTGTCATGAGTGTGGCTGGCAGGCTCAGTGCCCAAGCTGTGACGCCAATATGACTTTGCATCAGTCTGCATTCCCTCATACTCCAGATACCTTACGCTGTCACCACTGTGGTCATCAGACCTATGCACCCAAACACTGCCCAAGCTGTGACAGTGAAGAGTTCGTAAAGGTCGGTCAGGGCACGGAGCGGCTGACGGAGAGTATGCGAGAGTGGTTTCCCGATAAACGCATTGTGCGCATTGACCGTGACACCACCCGCCAGAAAGGCAAAATGAAAGAGCTGACTGATCTGGCGCGTAGTGGTGAGGCGGATATCCTGATCGGCACACAGATGCTGGCCAAAGGCCATCATTTCCCCAATGTGACGCTGGTGGGGCTGATCGATATTGATCAGGGGCTGTTTGGTGCCGACTTTAGAGCGCCGGAGCGCATGGCGCAGCTGGTACTGCAGGTCGCCGGTCGTGCCGGGCGCGGTGAGAAAGCGGGCGAGGTGTTGATCCAGACGCATCACCCCGATCATCCGATGCTACGCACCCTGGTCTCTCAGGGCTATGACCAGTTTGCCAGCAATGCACTGGCTGAACGTAAATTAGCCGCTTTACCGCCGTTTAAATTCCAGATTATGATTCGTGCTGAAGCCAATAAGCCCGATGACGCAATGCGCTTCCTGAATGAGTTAAAGCTGGCGCTGCAGCAGATGAGTCCGCAGTCTGACGACAGCGCAAGCACTCTCGAGTTATGGGGGCCGGTCTCCGCGCCAATGGAGCGCCGTCAGGGGCGTTATCGTTATCAGCTGTTATTGCAGTCCGAACAGCGTTCACAGCTGCATGCGCTGTGGAACCGGGTTGAACCCTATGTCTACTCCAGTCCATTGAGTCGAAAGGTGCGCTGGAGCATCGATGTCGATCCGCAAGAGATGAATTAACGAAGCCTTTGCCTCGGCCTTTGAGCAGGCCTGTTCATTTTTTCGCCACACTTTTGTCAGAGTTAGTACGTAAAGTTACGTTATGATGACACTCCATATCGGATTATTTGTCACAAATTAACCTTAGGAGTAGCTTGTGGAATTTTTAGGTTTTGTTGGTTCTGTGTCGGCTTTGGTGGTGATCTATCTGTTTTTGGCAGTGAAAATCGTGCCTCAAGCTGAGAAGTGGGTGATTGAGCGTTTGGGTAAATACCATCGTACCTTGGATGCCGGTATCAATTTTATCGTGCCATTTATTGATCAACGCCGTTCACACTTTACCACGCAAGAGCAGATTATTGATGTGCCACGCCAAGCGGTCATTACCAAAGATAATGTCAGCATTCAGATCGATGCGGTGGTGTTTATTCGTATTAACGATGCCAAGCAGGCCACCTATGAGATTCAGGATCTGAAGATGGCTATTGCCCAGCTGGCGCAAACCACGTTGCGTGCCGAGATTGGGCGCATGGAGCTGGATGAGACCTTAAGTTCCCGTGCCGATCTGAATGCGGCGCTGTTAACGGCATTGGATGCCGCCAGTACCACCTGGGGGGCGAAAGTGACCCGTGTCGAGGTGGCCGATATCTCAGTGCCGGAGGCGGTGCAGACGGCGATGGAATTGCAGATGGAGGCCGAGCGTCGCCGTCGAGCAACGGAGACCGAAGCCGAAGGGGACAAGAACGCCCTGATTATGCAAGCCGAAGGGGAGCGTCAGCAAGCCTTTAAGCAGGCGGAGGCGGTTGAGCGTATGGCCGATGCACAGAAGTATGAGAAAGAGCAGTTGGCGGTTGGTGAGCAGCGCGCCATGGAGGTGATCAATGAGGCGATGGCGACCAATAAAGACGCCGCCTCCTTCCTGTTGGCCAAGGATCGCATTGCCGCCTTCTCTGAGCTGGCGGGCAGTGACTCCGCCAATAAGGTGGTAGTACCGGTGGAGACCTCAGAGATGGTTGGCTCTTTAACTGCATTTGCCAGCCTGTTAGGCCAGTCAAATACGCCTGCTAAATAGTGAATTACAGGAGCCTTAGATGGAAAGTGTTTTAGCCGTTATTCCCGCCTGGATTATGCTCAGCATTGGCTTTGCCTTGCTGGGTATTGAGTTATTGATCGGCTCATTTGTGGTGATGTTTTTTGGCATCGCCTTTATTTTAGTCGGTGCGGCGGGCTTCTTTATGAGCTGGCCCTCCGGCGAAATTCAGCTGCTGGTAACCATTCTATTGGGAGCACTGTTAACCTTTGTGCTGCGCGGCCTGTTAATGAAAGGCATGCAGAAGGAGGACCTACCTTTAGAGACCATGCAGACCGGAGATCATGGTGAGATGGTTGACCATGCCGGTGAGTTAAGAGTGATGTATAAAGGCACCACCTGGACTGTGAAGAATTTACAGGACACAGAACTGCAAGCGGGTGATGATGTGGTGGTCGAGTCGTTAAAAAACAATGTCGCCTATGTGAAGAAGGGTGTTTAGACTTTAAACGCAATACAAACTCTTTAACAAGTACTCAAAGCCAGCAGGCCTGTTTATTTAACGCTACGTGCTTAGGTCCTTGGAAAGCCTGCTGCATTGCCAGCCGAGTTTATTATTCTTGAACGTCATCGTGGGTGAAAAACCGCAGGGTGGCCGTCACTCTTCGGTTATGTGCATTGCGCTCTTGATCCATATAGGGGTGGGCAAAATCGCCGTTCAATATTTGAGCGCCCCTTTTCTGCGCTTCTACTCTAAGTGGAGCCGTCATTGCCGTTGGCAGTACCTGATCCTGTTTACTGGTAATCACCAAAAGTTTGCCGGCATCCTGCGGCAGATTATTGATTGGATCGATCGATTGCGGACAGCCATGATCGGAAAACCTGCTCGGACTGGAGTCAATCACGGCTAAATCATAATCAACACCGGCGCCAATGGCATTCAATATCACCGCTCCACCGAGTGAGATGCCATACAGATAATGACGCTCATAGTTAGCATTCAGAAACGGGATCAGCTCTTTATAGTCCTCAATAATGGCATTGATTCTGCGTTTGCCGTCTGAATGGCCGTAGCCTCTGTAGTCGTATATATAGATGTCATAGCCTTGTATTGCCATATAGCGCATTGAGGTGATGATTTGATCGGCAATCATGGCGTTGCCCAGTGCCATAAGCAGGTAACCTTTGGGTGGGGTTGGCTGTTGGTTGCTGTCATGTGATTTGTATCTGTAACCTCGCAGCACTTTGTTATCAGAGGTGGTGAACTCTGCCGCTTCAATCAGCGGGGAAATCAACGCTCTATTTTTATCAGGGGGTGGTGTTAAGGAACTCCACAGCCAAAATAGCAGGCGTTCTTGTATGGGGCCGCAGAGGGTTTGCTCCCGGTCGGCTGCTTGTACCTTGCCAACAGTCAGAAGCGCGATAATCATCAGGGTTGAGAGTGCTATATTCATTGTTCTGCTCATCATTAGATCTGCATACTATGAGTTTAACATCGGTTGATTTTGCAACGACGACGGCTGC